>NZ_JPSQ01000042.1 GCF_001189415.1 Candidatus Phytoplasma phoenicium | reverse complement strand
TTCATATTAAAAAATAGTATTTTTAATTATACCTTGAGAATTAATCACTTTTTGGATTACTTTTTTTCTTGATCAAATTCGATAATAGTTTTATCAGGTAAAAAAATTTCACTATATTAGCATTTTAACTTTATCATTTTCTTGATTTATTTAAATTTGATAACTATTAGGTTAAATGATTTGAGATAAAATTTGAGTTTCATCATCATATTGTTTTTAGTTCCATCTTGCATTATTTCTTCTATTAAAACATCCTTAAAAGGATTTATATTCCTTAATGATTCTATTAGGACATATTTCTTATTTTAAATATCCGTTATATAAACTATAATTTTGAATTGAACCATTGGGCAAAACAATTTTCATTAATTTTTTCTTGTTACAGTCATATTCTTTAAAAATATTATAAATAGGCAAAACATCCGTAAAAGTATTTGGATTATTTGAATGATATATACGCATTACCCAATTAGAAAAAAAATCTTGATTTAAATATAATCGATATTTTTTAATAATACCTTCTGAAGTTATTTCTGTTAGAAAAAGACTAACAACATCATGATTATCTATTTGTTTTTCATCATAATAATAATATTATTTTGTTGTTTTATTTGGTAATATTTTTTGTATTAACAAAAATTTTTGAAGATGATAATAACTAATAGTTCACCCGTTAGGCCAAAAAATACAAGATATATTACCAATAGTATAATCATATTCAACATGTGTGTTATTTTGAATTGATATTGTCAGTAAAGTTTGCGAAGGGTCACTTTTGGGTTCATATTGTAAAATAACATCACCGGATCAACTTAGTTATTTAGATTTTTTTATTATCATAATTATAAATAATTGTTTTGTTGTCAAAATACGATTTAATTGACCATTATTTTTTATCATATTCTTTGATTTTGTCATCTCTTTAAATCAATAATTTGAATTAATTGATTAGTATCAAAATCATATTCTTTAACTTGTTGGCCATCTGCTGAACAAATTGTTTCAATAATTTGATTATTTACTTCTTTAAATTCTATTATAGAATCATCCTTATAATATTTGTGGTTACCATATAACAGACATGTTATGAAGTTGATAATTCAATTCAAACACAATCATTATCAAAAATAAAATAAAAATTTTACTTAATAAATAATAAGTGAAAATTGTATTCTTAAAAGGTTTCAAACATTATCCTATTTCTAAATAAGAACCAACATGTGAATCAAAATAAAATTAAAAAAATTAATTATCTCTTTCGTACTTATTAAAATAATTTATTTCCCCAATATGAATATCAATTCAAACTTCAATATTTATCATATCATAATTAACATTTATTAAATTAATAAAATATTATTTTCCATTGATAAATGTGTTTTTTTTGATCA
Organism: Candidatus Phytoplasma phoenicium; assembly: GCF_001189415.1. GTDB lineage: Bacteria > Bacillota_I > Bacilli_A > Acholeplasmatales > Acholeplasmataceae > Phytoplasma > Phytoplasma phoenicium. Next base: position 1,745 of record NZ_JPSQ01000042.1, on the reverse strand, counting down.
TTATGAAAAACTTTTTATCAAATAAATCAATATGATCACAAACTTTAATTTAAATGATCGATTTTCTTTAAAGAAATAATTTCGTTAAAATTATTTGGTAATTCTTTCGTTTTTTCTAAATGAAAATAACCTTGACGTAAAAATTGAAATTTTTCTTGATTTTGCGTTAGTTTCACTGAACCTTCCATTAAAGATGACTGAGAACGCCAAGAAGCATGATTAAAATCTTCTAAAATGTTTTTAGGATTATTTATTTTAAACAAATTGTCATAAAAATTGACAATAATAGGTTGTGCTGTAGTTGCTTCGACAAAATGAATAGTACCATTAGGTTTTCTTTTGTTAAAACCGTTACCACTTTTAGTTTCAGGATCATAAATAGCTAAAATTTCAATAATTTCACCCTGATTATTTTTAATAACATCGACAGCTTTGATAAAATAAAAATAAAATAATCTTACTTCTCCATTTAAAAATAATTTTTTAGATTGAGGATCTTTTTTTTCTATTTGAAAATCATTTTTTTCAATATAAAGATATTTCGAAAAAAAAACTGGACGAGAACCTAAAGTGGTGTCTTTGTTGTTAAAATCAATATCACGAAATTCTTTTTGATTTACAGGATAATTAATAATAGTTACTTTTAAAGGCTCAATCACCGTCATGACTTTTTTAGTTTTTAATTGCAAATCATTCCTTAAACAAGAATATAACATATTAGGTTGTACATAAGTATTGTTTTTAGATAAACCCGTTTCTAAAACAAAATGACAAATAGCTTCGGCAGTATAACCTTTTTTTCGAACACCACTTAAAGTGGGCATACGCGGATCATCCCAACCATTAACTAATCGAGCATTTACTAAAGTTTTTAAAAATCTTTTACTTAAACAAGTATGTGAAATATTAAGTCTTCCAAATTCTATTTGAGTTGGTTTGTGTGGCATTTCAGTTTCTTGAAGAACCCATTTATATAAAGGTCGATGGTCTTCGAATTCAAAAGAACATAAAGAATGAGTAATTTTTTCAATTGAATCTTCTAAAGGATGTGCAAAATCATAAGAAGGAAAAATAAAATAATGTTTATTTTTGAGTGTATAACCTTCTAAAACACGATAAAGCACTGGATCTCTCAAATTCATATTGGAACTAGACATATCTATTTTGGCTCTTAAAACTTTTTCACCTTCTTTAAAAAATCCTTTTTTCATTTGTTCAAACAATTTTAAATTTTCTTGTATACTACGTTCACGATATGGAGAATTAAGACCCGGTTGAAATAAATCACGACGAAATTTTTTCAGTTGTTCTTTATTTAAATCATCAACAAAAGCTTTGCCTTTTTTAATTAAAAAAACAGCTTTTTCGTACATTATATCAAAATAATCAGAAGCAAAAAAAATTTTATGAGGTCGATAACCTAACCATTTTACATCTTCTAAAATAGCCTTCATGTATATTTGTTTTTCTTCAGTCATAGGATTAGTGTCGTCATATCTCAAATAAGTTTTACCTTTGAAATATTTAGCCAATTCAAAATTAATTACAATAGCACGAGCATGTCCTAAATGTAAAAAACCATTAGGTTCAGGCGGAAATCGCGTAATAACTTCTTTATATTTTTGATTATCTAAATCTTTTTGAATTATATTTTTAATAAAGTTAGAATTTTTATACATTTTCAAACTAAAAAACCTACCTTAATGTTATTAGAAAAATTAATCAATAATTTGGTATTTTTCTCC
>NZ_JPSQ01000041.1 GCF_001189415.1 Candidatus Phytoplasma phoenicium | reverse complement strand
CAACAAAAAAAATATCAAAATAAACAAGATGAATATAATAGAAATATTCCTGCAGAATTAAAAAAATATATCCCTTCAAAAGGTAAACTAATATTTCTAGAATTTTTTGAAACAGATAAAGCAAATAATGTTCTAACTAAACAAAAGTCATTTCGCGAAAGTATTTATTATGGAATGGATCGATCTAAAATCGCACAAAAGCTTTCGACACATTCAAAAAAAAAAAAAATAATCCCTAATTCAGTTATTTTTACAAAAGAATTTTTTGATAATAGTAAAGAGTATTTAAAAGAACCCTTTTTTCCACAAAGTCAAGATAGCATGCATATGTATGAAAACTTAGAAATTCAAAATTATGGTTTTAACTTTGATAAAGCGCTAAAACTATTAAAAGAAAGTTATGAAAATTTAAGCGAATCAGAAAAACTCCAAAGTTATAAATTTAAAATACAAAATGATTTGTTGGAAAACGAAAATGATGAATTAAAATTTCAAATTAACCAACAAATAAAATACAACATAAATAATTTATTTCAAAAATTTTTAGAAAAAGAAAAATTAGAAATCCAATTAGAAGTTACGATAGTAGATAAAGATTTCAATATAAGAATAAGTGAAATTCCAGAAAAAGATAATGAGAGTTTTCAATTGTGTGATTATTTTATTTTGATTAAGGATATTTTTTGCGACAGATTTGAACCAACAGAAAAAACAATCCAATTCAATTTTTCTGCTATCAAAAAATATTTAGAACAAAAACAAATAAAAGGACAAAAAATTAATCAATTATTTTTCAAAGGAATGCAGCGAACAACTGATTTTGAATATGAAGCTCAATTTCCAGGGTTGAATAATGAAGGTTATTTTATTGGTGATATAAATCAGTTTAAGGATTTTCATGAAAAACTAATTTTAGAATTATTAACAATAAATAATTATAATTTATCATCAGATTTGCAAATTATTAGACAAAAAACTTATGAAGAAATATTTGAAAAATTATTACTTTTTGCTCATAAACAATGTTTTATAATACCTCTTGTAGTGATTGATTAATTAACTAATGATGAGAAAGATTATAGTTGAAAATGAAAATAATTAAAAAAATTAATTTTAAAAACTGTATTTTATTTTTAATTTACTTTTATTTAAGTGTTTTTTTTTTAGAAATGTTAAATAAATATATACTTAATCCTGAAAGCGAACAAGGTATAAAAAATTTTTCTAAATTCGAAAAAATAATTGTTTTAGTTCTGGAAGTTAAAAAACAAATAACTACTTTTTTATCACCAATTTGTACTTTATTACTTTTAGCATATTGGGGAGAACGTTTTTTTGAAACTGTTGAAATAAAAAAATTTCTTCCAAACAAAAAATCTCTTTTTACTTTTCAAGACGTCGCTGGTAATGAAGAAGAAAAAGAAGAGATGAAAGAATTAATCTATTTCTTAAAACAACCTCAAAAATACGAAAAAATAGGAGCTTCCATGCCTAAAGGTGTTTTATTGGAGGGGCCACCAGGAACAGGAAAAACTTTGTTAGCCAAAGCTTTAGCCGGTGAATCAAACGTTCCTTTTTATGTGGTTGCCGGTCCTGAATTTGTAGAAAAATATGTCGGAGTTGGAGCCTCTAAAGTCAGAACATTATTTAAAGAAGCTAAAGAGAATGCTCCTTGTGTTTTATTCATTGATGAAATAGATGTATTAGGGAGTCAAAGAGGCAGTAAATCTTCAGGTGGTTCTCAAGAAAGAGAACAAACCTTAAACCAACTCTTAACAGAAATGGATGGTTTTACTAAATCTCAAGGGATTATTGTGGTAGGAGCTACTAATAGAGTCGATATGTTAGATGCTGCTTTATTAAGACCAGGTCGTTTTGATCGTATCCTTAAAGTAGGATTGCCTGATATCAAAGCACGAGCAGCCATTTTAAAAGTGCATGCTCGTAATAAAAAAATCGCTACTGAAGTTAATTTCTTTCAATTAGCGAAACAAACCCCAGGCATGAGTGGTGCTCAATTAGGAGCTGTTTTAAACGAAGCTTCGATTTTAACAGTACGAAACCAAAAAGACTTAATTACAATGGTAGAATTAGAAGAAGCAATTGACCGAGTCTTAATGGGACCAGCAAAAAAATCCATTAAATACGAAGAAGAAGAAAGAAAAATGGTAGCTTATCATGAAGCAGGTCACGCCGTAATTGGTTTAAAATTAAAACACGCTCCCAAAGTCCAAAAAATAACGATTATTCCTCGAGGTTCTGCGGGGGGTTATAATTTAATGATGCCTGAAAAAGAAACTTTCTTTTCTTCTCAAAAAAGAATGTTAGCGAATATTATTTCTTTTTTAGGAGGAAGAGTTGCTGAAGAATTAGTGTTTGAAGATATTTCCAATGGTGCTTATGATGATTTTAAACAAGCTACTAAAATAGCGCAACAAATGGTGACAAAATTAGGCATGAGCGAATTAGGCCCAGTACAAGATTCCGAATTTTCTAATAAAAATTTAATCGATGTAGAAATTAAAAAAATAGTAAATCAATCTTTCAAAGAAGCTAAGAAAATTTTGACTGACAACAAAACTTTATTAGATTTAATAGCTTCTAAATTGTTAGAACAAGAAACGATTACGAAAACAGAAATTGATCAATTAGTTTAAAAAATGTTTTAATAATTTATATTATTCTATAAACAATAACAAAAACCTTTGATCGGAAGTTTTTCTTTGTTTCATGACTATCAAAAAGCAATTTAATATATCAATTTACATCTTTTTTTTATTCTTTTTTTATTTTAACAAAACTAATTGGGGAAAAATTTTTTCGAATTTTTTTGGCTTTATAATTTTAATTAATTTTTTAAAAATTATTTTTGGAAAAGTAAAAAAATAAATTCATTAAGGTTCGTTTTTTTTATTTTAATTTAGTATGAATCCTCTACCCCCTTAAATGAAAGGACAAACAATGAATTTAATTCTAATTAATTCATCAATTTCTAATTCATCAGGAGAAAAAAAAGTTAAAATAAAATTGTTTCATAAATATTATTTTAATAGAACATAATAATGTGTATTCTTTTATAATTTCGTCCCCCAATATTTTTATTCTTTAGTAGAACTCTAAAACCCCAATCAAATCAAAGAAATATGAAAATTAATTTGGTTTATTAATTTTACCTTTGAAAAGAAAATGATTTGTTGAAAATTTCAATATTAATTCGGATTCTTGGGTTATACCAAGTATCTTTATCATATTATTTTATCAAACCAATATTTTTTCATCAGATTAAAATATAACAGATAAAAAATTAAAAAAGCATTTATTGCTATTTTATTTTTTCATTATATTATTTTGATTATTTGGATGATCACATTAATAATGATTTTTTTGATTTATTTTAATTACACGTTAATTCAAGCCATTTAATTTTATTTTTTTAAT
>NZ_JPSQ01000040.1 GCF_001189415.1 Candidatus Phytoplasma phoenicium | reverse complement strand
GTATTTTTTTATTTTTTTCGTCGAAAATAGACATCGTGGTTTGACTTTCTAGAACTCCTTTAACAACATGTCGATTTGTAAGTAAAGAATATTCAAACCTATTATTAACTTTTGCTTCAGCTTTATAAATAAAACAAGAACCAAAAGTAATTATTTCATCATTTGGTTTAAATTTAATTTGAAAGGTAATTTTAGATATATCTTCTATAATTCGATGCAATTGTGGTTGAGATGTTTCATCTTCCTCATCTTCTTCTTGTTTCTTTTCGTCTTCTGCAATTTGTTTTTCTAATTTTTGATTTTTGTTTATGTTGTGCAAACCAACAAACAAACCTTGTTGGTTTAAACAAATTTGATATATTTTTGGTCCGTCTTTTGAATCCAAATAAATAGGTAAATCATAAAAATGTTTATCTTCATTATTATGAATATTTGTTACATCTATTTTTGATTTTTCGTTTAAAAAATGATGAAATGTATTCGATGTTACGATATAATTAATAGCATATGGAGAATCTTTATGAGGTATAGAAATACCTATAAATTCCCCTTTAGTATTAAAAAAAATTTTATTATTTTTACCTTTAATGGAAATAGCTAAAGGTTCGTTAAATTTGTGATGATCATAATTTTCGCTTATAATACCTTCTTGAAATGGTTTTGAGTTTTTTTCAGTATCTAAAACAAAACCATAAACTAAATCACCTTTTTTAAAATTATGACATTTAATTTTAAAAATCGGTATATTATTGTTTTTATAAAAAAGGTTTTGTAAATTTGTTTGTATTTTTTTAATTTTTTTTTCTTTTTCTGTATTTTTATTTGTGTTTAATGTTGTCCATGTGATTTGTGCGGTATTATTCTTTAATTTTTTTTTTTCTTGTTGTAAAATCATTAATGTAAAATAAAAATAAAATGAGAATACACAAATCATCAACATCATTAATATTTTTTTTTTATTATTTTTGATAATGTATGAATCCATAATTCTATAATTTAACATCTCCTATAAAAAAAATAACATAAAACATAAAAAAATTTCATATTCAGTATTAGTAAAAAAATAATAAAAATTATATTATCAATATGTATTTCAATAAAGAAAAAAATCATTTTATCAAATATATAAAAATATTATAAAAATTAACGAAAAGATTTTTTGAATATAAACACTATTATTATTATAAATGTAATTAATTTATTTTTAACGTAATAAAGATATTTTTAACACAATTATCAAAAGTGTTTGTAGCATATTTTTTTATTTGCTCCTTAATACATATATAAGTTTAATTTTTACAAAAAAAATTATGAGACATAAAAAAAATCATATTTATACACCAATTCATATTTTTTTTTTGATAAAAAATTTATTTTTATTCAAAATCTCTCTATTCTATTCAAAAAAAATCTTGAATTAGTTTTTTTTACTAATTACTTGGATAAACCTCGTGATGATATTATTATTTATCTTGTTGAAACAAAAGAAAATAATTTTCCCAAAAATATTCAAAACCAATTAACAACTTGTTTTCATATAGAAAAAAAACCAAATCTTCAAGGTCAAAAGTTATTCCATTATATTAAAAATATTTTTCATGAAGAACATTTTCAAATTAATGATAATTTAATATTTTTTTTAATGAAAAAAACCAAAGACAATCTTTTTTGGTTACATGAAATCATTAACAAAATAAAAACATATCATTTACCCCACAAACAAATCGATGATGAGAATATTTTAGAAAAATTAATTTATAATGAAAACCAAAATATTTTTCTTTTAATTAAATTTTTAATTAATAATCAACAACCAGTCCAAAATCTACTTTTATTTCAAGATTTAATCAAAAAAAAAATTAAACCTATAATAATTGTTCAACAAACTATTCAAAAATTACAAGATATGATCATTACTAAACATTTAATAAATAAAAAATATTCACAAGAACAAATAGCCATTATTTTAAAATATTCTTCACCACAAACTTATTTTTTGATAAAAGAAATCTCATCATTAAATCTTCAATACATACAAAATTTATTTCTTATTTTTATAGATTTATATTATAAAATTCAAAAAAAATTAATTGATGCTAAAACAGGTTTAGAAATGTTTTTTATAAACAAAATTTGCAATGAAATGAAAAATATGCCTAATTAAAAACAACATTCTAAATTTATCTTCGATAAAATTCGATTTATTTGTTCTAAATTGATTTTTCCTTCTCGAATCATTTTCCAAGGAGTAAAAGTAGTATCAATGACAGTCGAAGGAAGTGTCGCAGTTGCAACAAATTTTACATCAATATAAACATAATCAACCTTGCGTTGATATTGTTTTAATATTTGTAGAGGATCATTCAAAGCAGGTTGACCGCTTTGATTAACTGAAGTAGTTCTCATAGGACCTTTAATTTTTAAAATTTTTAAAGCTAATTGATGATTAGGAATTCTAATTCCTATTTTTTTTTCATTTGTTTTTTGATAATATTTTGGTTTAGTAGAAACGATTAAAGTTAAAGGACCTGGCCAAAAAAAATCAATTATCGTACGTAATTGTGAGTTTAAAATAACAATATCTTGCATTTGTGTTAAAGAATAAAATAAAATAGTAATTGCTTTATCGAAAGAACGATTTTTAATTTTAAAAATTTTATTTAAACTTTCTTGATCATCAATAGTTGTCCCTATACCATAAACAGTATCTGTAGGGAAGATAATAATTTTGTGTTTCAACATATTCAATAATCATACCTTATTTTTGTTTGAATTTGTTTTTTATTGAATTCCATAATCAAAGGTTTAATTAATAAATCAATTTTTCCTTCCATAAATAAATCTAGTTTTTGTAAAGTTAAATTATATCTATGATCTGTCACTCTGTTTTGTACATAATTATAAGTCCTAATTTTCTCACTTCTTTCTCCTTTGCCAATTAAATTTTTTTTAATATCATTTTGAATTTGTTGTTCTTGTGAAGACATATGATAAAAAATTTTGTTTTTTAATAATTGAAAAGCTTTTTCTTTGTTTTGATGCTGACTTTTTGCTATCTGACAAGCAATACTAATACTAGTAGGAAGATGAGTTAAACGTACTGCAGATTTAGTGGTATTAACAGATTGCCCACCAGGCCCACTTGCATTAAAAGTATCGATCCTAATATCATTCCAATTTAATTCAATTTGAGTTTTTTCAACATTAGGTGTAATTAAAACTTTAATAGTAGAAGTTTGAATACGACCTTGTTTTTCAGTTAAAGGTACTCGTTGGACTCTATGAACTCCAGACTCATATTTAAAAAAAGAATAAAGTTCTTTCCCATAAATCATCGCCATTAAAAAAGAAATCCCGTTTTTTAATCCTGGAATTAAATTAATAATTTCTATTTTCCATTTTTGGCTTTCTGCATATCTCGTATAAGCACGAAATAAATCAGCGACAAAAAGATTAGCTTCGTCACCGCCAACAGCTCCTTTAATTTCCATAATAATATTTTTTTCATCATTTTCTTCTTTAGATAAAAAAAACATTTGTAATTTTTCTAAAATATTGTTTCTTTTTTGTTGTAAAACATTATATTCTTCTTGTCCTAATAATAGTAAATCAGCATCGTTTTGATATTGATTAGATTTCAAAATTTGTTGAATTTCTTCTTCTTCTTCTTTTAATTGTAAATATTGATTGTAAACTTCAACAATTTTTTCTAATTCTCTAAATTTTTTTAAAAAATTAACATCTTTTAAATAGTTATTATTTTGTAACATTTTATTTTGTAAATTTAAATATTTTTGTTTTATCATTTCTAATTGTTCAAACATAATATACCTTATTATTTTTTTAATAATCACTTATCAAAAAAATTTATAATTGAATTTTTTAAATTTTATTTAATCTTAATATCGTCTGTTTCTACAAAAAAAAGATGTTCAGAATCAAAAATAAATTTTTTTGTTCCTGTCATTCCTTGGCGATTTTTTGCAATAATCAATTCAGTTTCATCTTCTGAATTATTTTCAGATACAAAATCTTCTTTATCTTTGTTTTTTATATAATATTTTTTTCGATATAAAAACATAACAATATCAGCATCTTGTTCAATACTTCCAGAATCTCTTAAATCTGACAAAATAGGTCTTTTATCTTCTCTTTTTTCTACTTCACGTGATAATTGTGATAAGGCAATTACTGGTACTTGCAATTCTCTGGCCATTTGTTTAAGACTTTTAGAAATATCTGATACTTCTTCTTGACGATTGGAAAATCCTTGATAATTATTTTTGTTATTTTTATGAATTAATTGTAAATAATCGATAATAACTAAATCTAATTTCTTTTGAGTCTTAAGTTGTCTACATTGAGCACGAATATCTAAAATATTAACAGTTGCAGAATCATCAAAATAAATGTTAAGGTTTTGTAGATTATGAATTTCAATATCTAATGCATGAAGTTCTTTTTCGTTTAATATTCCTAATTGAATTTTTTTATGTGCGATCCAAGCATTGGAACTTAACATCCTTGAAACTAATTGTTCATTAGACATTTCTAAACTAAAAAGAGCAATCGAAGGTTTTTCTTCACTCTTTGCAATCTGAACAGCTAGGTTAATCATAAAACTACTTTTCCCCATAGAAGGACGAGCAGCTAAAATAATCAATTCTTCAGGTTTTAAACCTAAAGTAATGTCATCTAAATTTGAATAACCTGTACTTAAACCGATGATATTATGTTCACGACGAATCAACGTTTTTGTTTTCACTTTTTTTAATAAATTTTTTAATTCTACAAAATGATTAACTCTTTTTTTTTGAGAAATATGAAACATTTGTTCTTCTACGAAATTTAAAAAACTTTGTGAATCTAACTCTGTATTATTAACTCCTTCGTGGTAAATCTTTAAAGCGGTTTCAATCACATTTCTTTTTAAAGAAGCATCTAAAACCAATTCCATATAAGTGTCCAAATGATAAAAAGAAGGAATGAAATTGCCTAATTTCACTAAATATTCTTCCGCTCTTTCATTCAATTGTCCTTTTTGTCGCAACAAAACAAAAACTGAATAATAATCGATGTCCTGTCCTTTGTTAAATAATTCTTTCATTGCGGCAAAAATATATTGATGAAAAGGATTGAAAAAATCAAAAACTTGTAAACGATTTTCTATATCAATAATACGTTTTGGATCCAATAAAATAATTCCTAAAATAGATTGTTCTGCTTCTAAATAATAAGGTAATTTAATATGTTCCTTCATAACTTTTTCTCAATAGTTTTAACATTAACAATAAAAGAAGCAACAATATCTTTAGTTAAGATAACATTTACTTTATATTGACCTAAAAAATTAATTTCACTTTCCAATACTATCTTTTTTTTATTTTTGTTAATAAAAATATTATGTTCTTGATAAAAAGCATCAATAATTTGTTTTAAAGTAACTTTTCCATAAATTTTACCTTGTGGTCCAATTTCAACAGTTAAAGTAATTTGTTTATTATCTATATCTTTTTTTAATTGTTGCATTAAAAGATTATGTTTAAGGTTTTGTTCTTCTTGTGTTTTTTTTTCTTGTTCTATTTTCTTCATATTAGAAGTATTTGCTAGTATTGCTTTTTTTTTTTTAATTAAAAAATTTCCATAACCTAATTTTACTTCGATAATATCGTGTTTTTTTCCTTTATCTTTAATATCTTCTAATAAAATTATTTCCATATTCTTCAAACCTTCTTTATATTCTATAAATAATATGTTTTTTAATTTATTAACTACTTCTTCCAGGTTATTACTTTCAATTTGAGTAGCCGCACTATTAATATGTCCACCGCCGCCCATTTCTTCCATAATTAATTGTACATTCACATCATTATAAGAACGAGCACTGATACCAATTTTATTTTCTTGTAATTTACCAATTGTAAAAGCTGCATTAATATTTTGAATATTTAAAGCGTTTTCGGATACTTTTGCTAAAAAACTTCGATTATCACATATTTTTTCACTTTTAATAATAGCATAACGTTCTTTATAAATTTCCATTTTGGAAATTAATTCATTAATTTCTTTTATTTTGTCGAATTCTTCTCTTAACCAAAATTTAATTCGTGTTCCATCAGCTCCTAAAGAAACTAACTTTGCTGCAGCTTCTAAAGTACGAACACTAGTACGATAAGTAAAATAATTAGTGTCAATAATAATTCCGCCATACATTAAACTAGCGACAAAAGGTGTTATTTCAACTTCTTTTTGAAAAAAAGAAATCAACTCGATCAACATTTCAACTGTTGAAGAAGATAAAGAATCTACATAAGAAAAAATATTAGGAATAATTTCTTCTGTAGCACGATGATGGTCGATAATAATAATATTTTTGGTTAAATCTAATAATTCTTGATTATAAACAATATTTCTGCTTTGTGTATCTAAAATAACTAATAAAGAGTTATCATTGATCATTTTCTTAGCTTCTTTAACGTTAATAATTTGTTGTAAAATTTTAGGTTCTTCTGTTTTCAAATGTTGATAAATAATTTTCAAATTAATATCATTAAGATCTTTTTCGTCCAAAATTAAATAATGATTGAATTTTTCATTTAAAAATAAAACTATTTGGTAAAAAGATAACATAGAACCTAAAGAATCTAAATCAGGATAAATATGCCCAATGATAAAACAACTATGATGTTTTTGTATTAAATCTTGGATAATTTCTGCATTAACCCTTGAAGATACTTTTGAATTACTACTTGAAGCCGTGGTAGTTGCTCCAAAATATTGAATTTTTTGATTTTCAATATTAACAACCACTTGATCTCCGCCTCTTTTTTGCGCTAATTCAATAGCACTTTGTGCCAAAGAAGCAATTTTATTATAAGGCAAATTATAACAAGCGACTCCAATAGACAAAGTAATTTTTAATTTATATTTATTAGAAATATTTCTAAT
>NZ_JPSQ01000004.1 GCF_001189415.1 Candidatus Phytoplasma phoenicium | reverse complement strand
ATTTGTCATTTTGTTTAATATTTCTGATCCTATTCAATTTTCTAATTTTAAGTATCGAAAACAAACATCTTCTAATGCTATACCATCAAAAGTATATGAAATTTCTATTTAATTATATTTGTCATAAATTTAAAAATTAACTTTATGCAAATAAGGTCAACTATAATATGAAAAAAAATTTAATACATACCAATATCAAAAATAAAAAAATTTTATTAAGAGTAGATTTAAATATACCAATAATAAAAGGTGTCGTTCAAAAAAATAATAAAATTAAAGCTATTTTACCAACTTTAAAATACTTAATAAAACAAAATTGTAAAATTATTCTTTTGTCCCATTTAGGCAGAATCAAAACTGCAATAGATAAGCAAAAATTAAGTTTAAAACCAATAGCTGAAAAATTATCTTTTTATTTAAAAAAACAAGTGATATTTGTTCCTTTTACACGTGGTCCTTTAGTAGAAAAACAAATTGATCTTTTACTGCCTGGTAATATATTAATGTTAGAAAATACACGTTTCGAAGACTTGAATGGTAAAAAAGAGAGTGAAAATGAACTAAATTTAGGAAAATATTGGGCTTCTTTAGGAGATGTCTTTGTAAATGATGCTTTTGGCATGGTTCATAGAAAACATGCCTCTAATATAGGAATCGCCAATCATATTTCACAAAAATGTTTTGGTTTTTTAATGGAAAAAGAAATGAATATGCTCAATAAAATAGTTAAAAATCCAAAAAAACCTTTAGTTATGATTTTAGGAGGAGCTAAATTATCGGATAAAATTAAAGTTATTCATAAACTTTTACAAAAAGTAGATTTCCTTTTGATTGGCGGCGCAATGTGTTTTACTTTTTTGAAAGCCAAAGGGTTAGAAGTAGGTCATAGTTTAATAGACCCAAGTAGTTTATCTGTAGCTCAAAAATTATTATCATCTCCTCAAAATCATAAAATTATTTTATGTGAAGATATCGTTTGTGGTAAAAAATTTTCGACGCATACCGAAACAATAATTTGTCCTTATAATCAAATACCTAAAGAACTAATGGGGATGGATATTGGACCTCAGACTATAAAAAGGTTTACCTATTATTTACAAAAAACCAAAACTATATTATGGAATGGCCCTTTAGGAATTTGTGAATTGGAAAAATTTAATCAAGGTACCAAAATCATTGCTAAAAAAATTATTTCTCTCAACCCTAAGCCTATTACTATTATTGGTGGAGGTGATAGTGCTGTTGCTATTTTAAAATTGGGTTTAAACAATCAATTCACTCATATTTCTACTGGTGGAGGAGCTTTTTTAGAATATTTAGAAAAAACATCTCTACCAGGCATAAAATGTATTACGAACAATGAAAAAATTTAAATTAATAATTTTTAATATCAAATCAAGGAAGTTTATAAAATGATAAAAACAAAAATAGCTATTAATGGATTTGGTCGTATCGGCAAATTATCTTTCCAAAATCTTTTGAAACAACCCCATATTGAAATTGTCGCAATTAATGATTTGACCAATATCGAAGACTTAATTTATTCATTAAAATATGATAGTATACAAAGACAATATCCAAAACCTATTATCAAAGCGGAAGATCAAAATTTAATAATAGATAATCATCGTATACCTATCTTTCAAGAAAAAAATCCACAAAATTTACCATGGAAAAATTTAGGTATCAATATAGTTTTAGAATGTACAGGGTTTTTTACTAATAAAGAAAAAGCAGAGTTACATTTAAAAGCAGGAGCACAAAAAGTTTTAATCAGTGCTCCTACTACATCAGATGATATCAAAACAATAGTATATAATGTAAATGATCAAATTTTAACACAAAAAGACACAATTATCAGTGGTGCTTCTTGTACAACTAATTGTTTAGCTCCTATTGTGAAAGTATTAAACGATAATTTTGGAATTAATCAAGCTTTTATGACTACTGTCCATAGTTATACTAATGACCAATCTTTAATAGATGAATTTCATCCTAAAGGTATTATATCCCGTAGAGGAAGAGCTGCAGCTGTTAATATAATACCAAGTGCTACAGGAGCAGCGAAAGCTATTAGTTTAGTTATCCCTGAATTAAAAGGAAAGATAGATGGTACAGCTTTGCGAGTTCCCACTATTGCAGGTTCTTTAATAGATTTAACAGCTGAATTAAAACAGGAAGTAACTATAAAAAACATTAATAATATTTTTCGACAAAATACCAACGAAACTTTAGCTTATATCGATGATCCTATTGTTTCTTCAGATATTATAGGTACTTCTTTCGGTTCTTTATATGATGCAAATACTTTACAAATACTAAAAGAAAAACCACGTTTTATTAAATTAATGTCGTGGTTTGATAATGAAATGAGTTATGTAAGCCAATTAACTCGATTACTTAATAAAATTATTAATTTATCAAAATAATAACAAAACGATGTTTAAACAAAAAAACCAAATTGTTTTCAGCAATTTGGTTTTTAATCTTCATGAATGACATTTATTGTAATTTCTAAATAATTATTTAAATAGATTTGTAAATCCAATGTTTTTTTATTTTTCTAAAAATATTTACTTTTGAACACAAAAAAATAATTTATTTTTTTAATTATTCAACTACTTTCAAAATAAATTTTCTAGTATATTTTGTCATTTTTTCTTATTTTTATCATAAAAAGCAGGCATATACATAATAGCTAAAATGAAAATAAATATCAGAAAAATACCAAAAATATATAACCATTGAATCATACTTTTATAATTTCCGCTTTGAGCATTCAAAATAGCGAATTTTTTATCATAAACACTTTTGAGTTCTTGATTTCCTAAAACATATGAAAACAATTTTTTCAATTTATTTGTGTTTTGATATTTTTGTAAAGCCTCTGTGAAATGAAATTTAGCTGTGTTATATGCGATCAATTGTTTATCAAAAGTCATTTCTTTTTCAACATTAATCAAAGTCTGAATCCCTTTATGAAAAGAACCTAAAGCGCCATCAATTTCTTTATTTGTTATATCTTGGCGAACTTCTTGGGTTAATTTCAATTCCTCATCTGGAGGTGTCAAAAATATTTCAATGATATCAAAAATTTTTTCCACTTTATTTTTAGTAAAATTGGTTAATTCTTGAATTGATTTAGTATTGTATTTAACAATACTAATTAATTGTTCATTGTATTGAGTTAATAAATTATCTAATTTCTCTTTTAAAGGATTAAGGTTTTCTATTTTTTTGCTTTCTTTTGGTAATTGATCTAATTCCATAACACTTTGATTAAATTGGTTAATTAAAGATGTGGGTTCTTGCGATTCTGTTTCTTGAATAACTTTATCAAATAAATTATTAAATGGTAATTCATGATTTCCTAAAAGAGAATCAATTTGCGTTTTCAATTTTTTAGCTACATTAATTTCATTATTCAATAAATTTTGTTGATTTTGAATCTTTTCTTTAATAGTTAATGATTGTTGCCAAATTTTTTCATAATCATCTTCTACATTATGAGCTAATATGGTAAATGAATGAAAAATAATATTCAAATAAAAAAATAAAA
>NZ_JPSQ01000039.1 GCF_001189415.1 Candidatus Phytoplasma phoenicium | reverse complement strand
GAAGAAGAAAAAAAACAATCAAAAATGGTTTATGAAGGAATTCAAGCTAAAACAATATTAGAAAAATATAAGAATAAAAAAATTGCTTTGACTTCAGAAGAAATCCAAAATTATCAATTAACCATTGATAAAGCAGCAACAGCCAAAATTAAGTTAGTAGAAGCTAATTATCGTTTAGTAGTTTCTATTGCAAAACGTTATATAGGGAAGAAAATTTTATTTTTAGATTTAATTCAAGAAGGTAACATGGGATTAATGCGTGCTGTGGACAAATTTGATTATACTAAAGGTTTTAAATTTTCTACTTATGCTACTTGGTGGATTCGACAAGCTATTACACGTGCTGTTTCTGATAAATGCAGTACTATTAGAGTTCCAGTTCATATTAGGGAAGCTATGAATAAAATTTCTCGTTGTCGAGGAAAATTAACACAAGATTTATCACGTAAGGTGGAAAATAAAGAAGTTGCAGCCAAAATGAATATTGATGTGAAACAAATTATAGATATTCAAATGATCGAAAAAGAAACTATTTCTTTAGAAGCTTCGTTAAGAGACGATGATGATTCTTCTTTAGGTGATTTTATTAATGATCCGAATACAATTTCGCCTCATGATTATATGTTGCAAGAAATGTTAAAACAAACTTTAGAAGAAACTTTAGAAGAATCTTTAACAGATAGAGCTGAGCAAGTATTAAAAATGCGTTTTGGTTTGTTACCTGATGGACATGTTTATACTTTAGAAGAGATAGGGAAAAAATTTGGCGTGACACGCGAAAGAATTCGTCAAATTGAAGTTAAAGCTTTAAGACGTTTGCGTTCTCCTTCGAAACAAAATAAATTAAAGATGCTTTATCATAATATTAAAAAAAAATGAAACGAATTACTTTTATTGCTTCTTTGCTGTCAGGTTATAAAATAGTTTTAGATATAGGCACGGATCATGGATTAGTTTTAAAAAAAGCTCTAGATTTAAAATATATTCAAAAAGGAATCGCAAGTGATATAAAACCCCAGCCTCTTTTTCAGGCTTATCAAAATTTAAAAAAATATCCTGTAGAATTTTATCTTAGCGATGGTTTTTCACAGATTCGTTCTGTTTTTGATTTAGCATTAATTTGCGGGATGGGATCTCATACTATTATTAATATTTTGAAAAATCAACTTTATATGGAAAGACCTTTGATATTAGGGTGTCAAGGAAAATGGTTGCCTTTAATTTATTGGTTAAAACAAAATGATTTTGAAATTTTGAATTATTATAATTTTTTTGATAAATTTAATTATCTTTTTTTAAAAGTGATACGTAAGAAAAAATTATAATTTATGTTTTATTGAAGTCCAAAATATTTGTACAATATTTTTTTAAAGATTGCAAAAAATTATTATTTCTAGTATAATAAAGGTTGTTTTAGAAAATAAATATATCAAATAAAAAAAAAGAAGGAGTTTGAGTAGCTCAGAAGGTAGAGCAACGGCCTTCTAAGCCGTCGGTCGGGGGTTCGAATCCCTTCTCAAACGCCAAAAATTTATGATCAAATAAAAGAATATAGGTTGAAATTTTTTTATTTGATCAATAAAATATAAAGGAGAAATCAAAGATATGGCTGTTCCATTTAGAAGAACCAGTAAAACTGCAAAAAGAAAAAGACGTACACATAAGAAGCTGCATCAACCTAATTTAATTTTGTGTCCTCAAACTCAGAATTTTACTTTATCACATCGTGTGACTCGCAATACTCCATATTACAAAGGACAATTATTTTTAAGAGAATCTAAAAAAGAGAATAAGGAAAACGAAAAACAAACTTGATTTTGTAATATAAGTTTACAATATAGTTTAGATCTTCGTTTTTTATTTTTTTATGAAAAGTTCGAGTATGATTTTATATTATTTTTTTATGAGGTAAATGATAAAATGAAAAAATTAACATCTTCGGAGATTAGACAAATATGGTTAGACTTTTTCGTTGGTAAAAGACACCATCTAAACCCATCAGTTTCTTTAATCCCTCAAGAAGATCCTACTTTATTATGGATCAATGCGGGCATTACTCCTCTTAAAAAATATTTTGATGGTTCACAAGAACCAGTTTTTCGTCGTTTAGTTAATTGTCAAAAATGTTTAAGAACTAATGATATTGATAATATTGGCAAAACTTCACGACATAATACTTTTTTTGAGATGTTAGGTAATTTTTCTATAGGTGATTATTTTAAAAAAGAAGCAATTGATTTTGCTTATGAATTGTTAACTTCTCCAAATGGGTTTGCTTTATCTGTGGATCGTTTATATATCACTTATTTTGAACAAGATAAAGAAACTTACCATTATTGGTTACAAAAAAATATTAAACCTCAACACTTACTTCCTTTAAAGAATAATTTTTGGGAAATTGGTGAAGGACCATGTGGACCTTGTACAGAAATTTTTTTTGATCGTGGTGTACAATACGATTATAGAGATCAACATTTAATCGCGCAAGAAATTGAAAATGATCGTTTTATAGAACTATGGAATATTGTGTTTTCTCAGTATAATGCTGATCATGGTGTATCGCGTTCTGAATATAGTGAACTTCCAAGAAAAAATATTGATACTGGAGCAGGTTTAGAGAGATTAGCTTGTGTTCTACAACAAACACCCACTAATTTTGAAACAGATCTCTTTTTGCCTATTATTGAACAAATATCTTTTTTTAGTCAAATACCATATCAGGGACAAAGAACGTTTAAGATTATTGCAGATCATATTAAAACTTTAGTATTTGGTATTTGTGATGGAGCTATTTTTTCAAATATAGGTAGGGGTTATGTTTTAAGAAAAATTTTAAGAAAAGCTGTTCAACAAGGACAAAAGTTAAATTTCAATAAACCTTTTTTATTTAAATTAGTTGAAATTGTAATTAAGATAATGCAAGAATTTTATCCTGATTTATTAACGAAACAAAAGATGATCGAAAACATTATCCAAACAGAAGAGGAAAAATTTTTAATTACTTTAGCATCAGGCAAAATACAATTTAAAAAATTTATTTATAATCAAGAGATTTCAGGCGCAAATTTTTTTAAACTTTATGATACTTATGGTTTACCTAAAGAAATAATTTTAGAATATGCGTCACAACAAAAAGTAAAAGTTAATGTGAATGAATTTAAATATTTTTTACAAAAACAAAAAGATTTATCAAGAAAAGAACAAATTTTACAACATGATATGAAAAAGCAAAATTCATTTTTTTTAGAGTTTCGTTTACCTAGTATTTTTATTGGTTATGAATGTTTTAAAATTTGTACTAAAGTATTGAAAGTTTTTGAACAAGGCATTGTTTTAGAACAAACACCTTTTTATGCAACTATGGGCGGTCAAATATGTGATTCTGGTTATATTAATGATATATTTGTAACAAAAGTGACTAAATTACCTTATGGTCAATTTTTACATCAAGTGCCAAAAGGTATTTTTCAAGAAGGACAAGAAGTAGTAGCGAGTATTAATATAGAACAAAGAATTGCAACAGCTTTGAATCATACTGCCACTCATCTTTTATATGATGCTTTAAAAAAATTTTTAGGAGAACACATTAAACAACAAGGATCTTTTGTAGGAGAACAATATTTACGTTTTGATTTTAATCATTTTGATATTTTATCTCCAAAACAATTAATACAAATAGAAAACCAAGTCAATCAATGGATCGAAAATCAATATTCAGTGATGATTAAGGAAATGACATTGAATGAAACTAAAAAAATTAAAGCTCAGTTTTTGGATAATACTAGTTATCAAGAACAAGCAAGAGTTGTACAAATTGGCGATGTGTCTATTCAATTATGTGGTGGAACACATGCTAAGAATACTAAAGATTTACATCGTTTTACTATTTTAGATTATTATTCTATTGGTTCAGGAGTTCATCGTTTAGAAGCTACTACAGGTAAAAATTTAACCTTAATGTTAAAAAAAAAAATCATTCCATTAATAGATGAAGAACAAAAAATATTAAAGAAAATAAAACAAAATCAAAAATATTTAATGAATAATAATTTTATGATTACTCCTAAAATAGATATATCTTTTAGTAGTTATCAAGATTTACAAAATTTGAAGCATTATTTAAAATCCTTAAACAAAGATTTGAACCAAATCCAAAAAGAAGTTTTAAAACAACAAATTCAAAATATTTTAAAAAAATCACATCAATTTATTCCTTGTAAAATCGAAAAAGAGTTGTTAATTATGATTGAGGAACCTATAGAACTGCATTTGTTAAAAGTATTGTTAGATCATTTATTTGAAAGTTTACAAACTAATTTTTTATGTTTATGTCAAAAACAACCAAAACAATTTTTGGTTTTATGTAAAAGTAAAACAGTAGATATTAGAAACTTTATAAATAATATTAAACCTATTATTAATGGTTATGGCGGAGGAAATAAGTATTTTGGACAAATTTGTAGTCCTCAATTGGAGAAACTAAATGAATTCATTACAAAATGGAAGCAATTTTTGTAACACCAAAGAAGTTTTTTTGGGTTTAGATTTAGGAGAAAAAACTTTAGGGATTGCTATTTCCCATTTCGGTATTATTGCTCAAAAATTAAAAACAATTATGTTCACTGCTCATCAATATCAAGAATTACTAAAACCTTTAAAAAAAATTATTGATGAATTTAAGGTGAAAACGATTGTTTTAGGCCAACCTAAACATATGAATAATGATATAGGGATTAAAGCAACAATTAGTATACTTTTCAAAAAACAAATTCAAAAATTTTGCGATTCTGTAGAAATTATTTTATGGGATGAACGTTTATCTACTAAACAAGCGCAAATCATTATTAAAACATTTCATAAAAAAAAAGATACCAAAAAATTAAAAGATGAAATAGCAGCAACAATTATTTTGCAAAATTTTTTAAATTATCGTAATAATTTTAAATAAAATATTAATTATAAAAAAATATTTTTGGTATTAAAAATTTTGAGGAGTTGCTTAGTACTTCATGTATACTGAATTAATTTTAAAAAAGGAAATATTGGCTAAATTAAAAACATTTGCTTCACAACATAGTATTCCTATTATTAATGATGAAACTGCGATTTTTTTAAAAAATATT
>NZ_JPSQ01000038.1 GCF_001189415.1 Candidatus Phytoplasma phoenicium | reverse complement strand
GGGATTTATTTAACTACAGAAGATCAAAATAAAGATTCTATAGGTATTGTAGTAAATTGTGGTCCAAAAGTAACTGAAATTAAACCTCAACAACAAGTTGTTTATAAAAGTTATTCAGGAACTAAAATTAAATTAGATAATAAAGAATATTTAATTATTAAATATGAAGATATTTTAGCTATTTTAGATGTAGAAAAATAAATTTAACAATTTAAATGTTATAATTGAGAATTTTTTTCAATTAATTAGCTAAACAAAAAATAATTAATATAAATTATAAAGGAGTAAAAAAAATGGTTAAACAAATTCTTTTTGGTAAAGATGCGAGAAAAGAAATTTTAAAAGGAGTTGATATTTTAAGTGATACTGTTAAATTAACTTTAGGCCCTAAAGGAAATAATGTTATTTTGGAAACTAATAGTTATGAATCTCCTTCTATTATTAATGATGGTGTTTCCATTGCCAAAGAAATTGAATTATCAAATCCTTATCAAAATATGGGTGCTAAATTAGTTTATGAAGCAGCATCTAAAACTAATGATAATGCAGGCGACGGAACTACTACAGCTACTGTATTAGCACAAAAAATGATACATAAAGGGTTTCAATTTGTTAATTCTGGTGCTAAAGCTGTTTCAATTAAAGAAGGAATTATAAAAGCTTCTCGAGAAGTAGTTACAAGACTTTTAGCTAAGTCAAAACCTATAGAAACACAAGGTGATATCGAAAACGTAGCCACTATTTCTTCTGGTCAAAAAGAAATAGGACATATTATAGCTTCAGCAATGGAGAAAGTGACTAAAAAAGGTGTTATTAGTGTAGATGAATCTAAAGGATTTGAAACTGAACTAGAAGTAGTACAAGGTTTGAAATATGATAAAGGTTATATTTCTCCTCATTTTGTCACCAACAAAGAAAATATGTCTGTAGATTTTGAACAAGCTGCAGTATTAGTGACAGATCATAAAATTAGTAATTTACAAGAAATTCGTTCTCTTTTAGAAGAGGTAGTTAAAAATTCTACTCCTTTGCTTATTATTGCTGCTTCTTTTGAAAATGATGCTATAGGTGCTTTGGTTTTCAATAAAATTAGTGGAGTATTTAATGTAGTAGCTACTGAAGCTCCTGGTTTTGGGGATAATCAAAGAGAGTTATTACAAGATATTGCTGCTTTAACACAAGCTACTTTTATTTCTAAAGATTTGAATATGAAATTACAAAACGCTAACTCACAATATTTAGGTAAAATTAGTAAAGTGGTTATTAAAAAAGACGATACTGTATTAATAGGAACTGAAAAAAATAAAAACTTAGAAGAACGTATTCAAGAAATTGAAGCAAAAATACAAAAAGCTCTAAATGAAAACGCAAGCGAATATGAGTTAAAAAATTTAAAATCTCGATTAGCTAAATTATCCGGAGGTATTGCGATTATTAAAGTGGGAGCCGCTACTGAAACTGAATTGAAAGAGAAAAAATTAAGAATTGAAGATGCTTTAAATGCTACACAAGCAGCTATTACAGAAGGTATTGTAGTCGGCGGCGGTAAAGCTTTAGTGGAAGTTTATAAAGAACTAAAAGATAATTTAATCGATTCAAACGTAGATATCCAAAAAGGTCTTAATATTGTTTTAGAAAGTTTATTAATACCTACTTATCAAATTGCAGAAAATGCTGGTTTCGATGGTGATTCTGTGGTTAAAGAACAATTGAAACAAAAAGATAACTATGGTTTTGATGCTAAAGAAGGACAATATGTTGATTTAATTAAAGAAGGTATTGTAGATCCTACCAAAGTCACAAGACAAGCTGTTATCAATGCTTCTTCTATTGCAGCATCTATTATTACAGCTGGTGCTGCCGTAGTGGCTGTGAAAGAAAAAAATGATGCATCTTTAACACCAAATCCACATAACGCTTTATAATTTTAAAGTTAATTTATAAACGAAATTTTTTGATTTTCAAAAAGAGTAGTTATAAATTAACTTTTTTTTCTTTAAATATAATTTTTATTTATGAAAAATAAAAAAAATATTATAATATCTACATAAAAGGTATTATTAATAAGAAATAAAGATAAGTAATAAATTTAAGTTTCGTTTTTATTTTTCAAATAATAGAAAGGAAATATTTTTTTGGTGTTTGTAAAAGAATAGTTATGAAATTAATTTTTAAATATATTTTTAAATATAAAAAGTTTATTTTATTGAAGATTTTATCTATTTTTTTGGTAGCCGGTGGCGAAATTATTATTCCTTTTTATATTGGTAAACGTCTTTTTGATCGAAAAAGTAGTTATGATACAACTCTTTTTCCTTTAGTATGGTGGTTGTTATTAATAGTAATTTTAGCTATTTGCGGGAATTTAATTATTAATTTTTGCACAGCTAAGTTGTCTTCTTTGGTTTTTCGAGATTTAAGCATTGATATTTTTAAAAAAGTACAAACTTTATCTATTATTGATATGCAAACCTTAGGGGTTTCTAATGTGATGAATCAAACTACTTTTAGTGTACATCAAATTATTAATTTTATGACTACTTTTTATAGGGCCGTTATTATTTCTCCTATTATGTTAATTATTAGTTTAAGTTTGATGTATTACATTTCTCCTACGTTGTCTTATAATATTTTTATTTTAGTTCCTTTTTTTGTTTTAATATTGTTTTTTGTGATGCGTAAAAATTATCTTTTATCTTTAGCACAACATCAACAATTAGAAAAAATGAATAATAAAATTAGAGAAAATGTTATTGGTACGAAAGTTATCCGTAGCTTGAATCAAATCCAGTTTGAAAAAAAACAATTTGATGATATTAATTTTCATTATCGTAATTTAATTGTGAAGTTATTTTTATCAGTATTGTCGATTGAACCTTTTTTTTATTTTCTCTTAAATACATCAATTCTTTTTACAATTGGTTTTAGTGTTCATCTCATGATGACAAAAGAATTTCTTTTGGATTTAAGTAAATTATATAATTTTATTAATTTACAGTATCATTTGTTATTTTCTATTTTAAATTTTTTACTGTTATTTACGATGTTTCCTAAAACACTTGTGTTTATGGATAAAATCGAAAAATTATTACAAAAAAAACCATCTTTACAAAATCATCCTATGTCTAAAAGACCCTTGTTGGGTAAAATTAATAATTTAGCTTTTAAAAATGTGTCTTTTACGTATAATTCTCCAAAAACACCTATTATTCAAAATATTAATTTTCAAGTACGTAGTGGTGAAGTAGTTGCTTTAGTTGGTTCGACAGGCGCAGGAAAAACCACTTTTATTAATTTAATCCCTCGTTTAATAGATCCGACACAAGGAGTGATCGAAATGAACGGGATTGATATTAAAAATTATGATTTATTTTTGTTAAGAGACAAAATTAGTTTTGTGTCGCAAAAAAATATTTTATTCAAAGGAACTATTTTTAGTAATTTATTGTTTGGCGATAAAAACGCGAAGGAAACTCAAATGTGGGAAAAAGCTCGTCTTTCTCAATCTTATGATTTTATTCAAAACAAAAATAATCAATTACAAGAACCTGTTAGTGAATTAGGTGCTAATTTGTCAGGTGGACAAAAACAAAGGTTGTCGATTACTAGGGCTTTTTTAAAGGAACCTGATATTTATATTTTTGATGACTCTTTTTCTGCTTTAGATTATCAAACAGATTTTGCTATTAGAAAATCTTTTTTTGAATTTAAAAAAGATGTGATTGTTTTTATTGTGGCACAAAGAATAACTTCTATATTAAATGCGGATCAAATTATTGTTTTAGATCAAGGGAAAATAGTAGCGAAAGGCCGACATCAACAATTACTTGAGAGTTGTGAAATTTATCAAAAAATTGTTGCTGCGCAACAGGTTTCAAAGGAACTATAAATATGAAAAATTTAACATATTATTTAAAACCTTTTAAAAGTAAATTAGCGATAAGTTTTGTTTTAATTTGGATTTTTTCTGCTATTTCTGCTTTTATTCCTTTGTTTGAAGGTGAATATATTATTGGTTATATTCATGCAAATCCTCCTAAAAGTCAAATTTATGACACATATATGCATTATATGTTGATTTTTTTAAGTATCAATTTATTATTATATGTAATGTGCACATTAATTAAATTTATTTATAATAGGTTGCTTATTACTTCTATACATTCCGCTATTAAAGAAATACGCGCTGAAATGCAACAAAAAATTCATAAATTATCTATTAAATATTTTGATCAAAATACAGTAGGTAATATTATGAGTCGGATGACACAGGATATTGAAGTATTAGTTAATGGTCTTCAACAATCTTGTGCCACTTTAATAGCGTCGTTTTTTAATATTTGGATGTTATCAATGTTAATGTTTTGGGTTAATTGGCGTTTAGGTATGGTAGTTTGTTTATTAATTCCTATGTCTTTGATTACTATTTTTATTATTAATCGTAAGTCACGTAGTGTGTTTATTGAAAGATTTGAAAAAAGCGGAGAATGTAACGGTTTTTTACAAGAAAAATACACTGGTCATAAAGAGATTCTTTTATATAATCAACAATGTCATATGATCGAAGAGTTTCGAAATTTAAATCATGATTTAACCAATACTATTTTTAAATCTAATTTTTTGTCAGGTTTAGTAGTTCCCATTGTCAATTCTTTTACTTATATTCTTTTATTAATCATGTTAGTTTTAGGTATTTCTTTGACTCAATCGGAGTTAAATCCTTTGCTAAGTAAATTAGGTTTTGTGACTATTCAAGTAGGAATGTTTCAAGCTTTTATTCAATATGTTTGGCGTTTAGGTAATCCTATCAATGATTTGAGTCAAATTTTTGTGATTTTACAATCGACCAAAGCAGCATCTAATCGTATTTTTACTTTTTTAAGTGAAATGGAAGAAATAGAAGAAGTAGAAGAACTCGTGCTTTTGACATCGACACAATTACAGGGACATGTTGTTTTTTCTAATGTATCTTTTGGTTATTATAAAAATCAATGGATTATTAAAGATATGAATTTAGTAGTTCAACCTCAACAAACTGTAGCTATTGTTGGTTCTACAGGTTCTGGTAAAACAACTTTAATTAATTTATTAGCACGTTTTTATGAAATTCAAAAAGGTACTATTCTTATTGATGGTATCGATATTAAGAAAATTTCTCGTCATCATTTAAGATCAATTTTAGGAATTGTGTTTCAAGATATTTGGTTATTTCAAGGTACTATTTTAGAGAATTTACGTTATGGCAATCATAATAAAACTTATGAGCAAATAATCGCTGCAGCTCAACAAACCAAAATTCATGATTTAATTATGGCCAAAAAAGATCGATATCAAACAGTGATCGGTGATGAATTAGATAATTTATCTCAAGGAGAAAAACAATTAATTACGATTACACGTACTTTATTACATGATCCTTCTATTTTAATTTTAGACGAAGCTACTTCTACAATTGATATACGCATGGAAAAAATTTTACAACAATCTATTCAAAAATTATTACAACAAAAAACAGCTTTTGTAATTGCACATCGTTTATCTACTATTGTTAATGCTGATCTTATTGTAGTTTTACAAAATGGTGTTATTGTAGAACAAGGCAAACACCAAGAATTATTAAAACAAAAAGGTTTTTATTATAATCTTTATATAAGTCAGTTTCAAAAATAATTAATTATCATCTCTTAATATAATTTTATTCGAAAATTGATTTTAATACATCTAAAAATATTCCCATAAATAAATAATTTTCTCAAATAATTTTATTGAGTGGTCTTTATAT
>NZ_JPSQ01000037.1 GCF_001189415.1 Candidatus Phytoplasma phoenicium | reverse complement strand
ATTATTATCATGTCCGTTATTTTGAGATATATGACCATTATTCATTGCCATAATATAATAATCATGAGTTATAAATAATAGTCCTAAAAAAGAAAATAAATAAATACTTATTATTTTAAATTGCTTTTGTACTTGAAACATTAATTTAACTCCTTTTTTAATTCAGAAAAATTATTTTTGTTCATATTGCTTGCCAAAAAATATACATATTTTTAGCTCCATTACCCATTTGTTTTAATTCTTCTAACATATATTTATCATCTTCATCATCTCTGGTACCATTATCAAAAAAAACACCTAATAAATAACGAGGTGGATTTTTAATTTTCCACATTATTGCAAATTCTGCTATGTTTCCATTATAACGCGGACCAGTTAGCGTAAAATCAAAATATTGTTTAAATGTTTCATGATTTTTAAGAATATCCATATTTGATACAGTTACGTTAACAATTCTCATATCGCCAACAAACTCTTCATTAGGGGCCGCCATGACTTTTTGATTATTATTAATCAATAACAATCCTAAGAAAACTAACACAAATATATTCAATAATAATAAATTATTTTTAATTTTAAACATTAATTAAATCTCCTTTAATTTTAACATATTAGAATTTGTTAAATTTTTATCACCAATCAGGGTTGGTTCTTTTATTATTTTCATCTTCTTTGATTTTATAACATTATTGTGTTTATTTTGGTAAAGAGATAAAGTTTTGCGGAAAGGGTTAAATTGGAGGTGGAAATTGGTTAATTTGAAATTAGTATCATGAACAAAAGCTTCTCCCAGGTAGTATAGTCTTTGTCGTCGTCTAAGAAGTATTCAGAGCTTTTATATTTAACGATTAAAGAGTTGTTACCTGGCCTTTATATTGTTTTTTTCGAATTTTACATATAAATATAATTGACTGTCATCTTTTTTATCGAAAGAAGCAGAATCGAATCCGTCTAAAATGGTACAATCGTAAATTAACCCTCTTTTATTCCAACGGTCAAAAAAAGGATGACGGTCTTTGATGTAACTGGCGAGGTTAGAAGGGTTCTTTTGGGATTTCAAGGCGTTTTTTGATGGTTCCTAATTCATAAAAATTGATGTTTTTTTTGTTAGCAAGTTGTGTTGATAATAACCGATGTCATTAAGGCCATCAAAGATATAATGGATTTTAATTATTTAACATTTTTGTTTATCATCATACCATTTATTAATTTCTTTGACTTGGGTTTTCCATTAAACTAAGGATTCCTTCTTTTAATAATTTAATCATTTCCATTTCGGTTAAAACAATCCAAATGATAATTAAAAAAAGCAGTAACCCTCACACAATAAAAACCCATTTAATGATTTTTTTTATATTAAACATGATTAGTTCCTTTCGGGTAATTTTGAATATACCAACATTCTAACATATTTGACTTGTTAATTTTAATTAAAACTTTTTTTGAACCAAAAAATTGTTTTTTCAAACATTTTTTTGCATCGTTTGTAATTTTTGTATTAAAGGGTTTAATTGCGCCTTTCCAGGTATTTTGGCTTGCCTATGGTGACTTTAATTTGTTCGTATTCTATTGTTTTTTTGGGGTTAATTTATCTTTTTTTAATTTTACTTTAGTTGTTTCATGGGATTTTTGTTCGTTTCTTTGATTTGTTCTTTGAGTTTATTGATTTTCATAAAGGATTTCAGTATTTTCTTCGAGATATTTACCAGAGACATTTTCTAAAGTTTTAATGGTTAATTTTAAAGTTTCAATGTGCAAAACCTTGTTGGGCGCCTATTTGTCAATTTGTTGTTCTAATTCTTCACTGACACAGTTAATTTCGTTTGCTTGTTCATTGATGAATTGAGTTTAGTTGGTTTATTTCTTGGTTTTTTTGTTGTATAGTTTCTTGATATTCTTTTTCTTTTTGTTGAAAATCAGTTGTTAATTGATCGATTTCCTTTTGAAGTTCTTGTTTTTCTTGTTCTGATAAAGCTTGATTAGTTATTAATTTTTGATTTTTAGTTTTAATTAGAGATTTTTTTAGAGTTGATTTTGGAGTTGTTGGGTTATTTGGTTTTGTTTGTTTATTTGGTTGATTAATTCATTAATTTGTTTTTCTTTTTCAGTGTTAAAAGTTGTTTTTGGTAAAGGTCAGTTGCTAATTGATTAATCTTTTAATCTTGGTTAAAGATTTCTTTTTCTTGAGAACGGATTTTGTCAGTTTGTTGTTGATTTTTCAGTTCCGTTAATTGTTGTTGTTTTTGGGTTTTCATGATCAAAAGTAATTGAGGATTATTAGTTCATTCGGTCTAAAGAGTTTTTAATTTTTAGTAATATTTTCAGTTAAAATTTGAACATTTTCATTAATTTGAGTGTATCAAGGTGTTGTTATTATTGTTGCAGTTCTTTAATTAAACTTATTCTCACTTGATTCGTTTGTCTATCTATTGTTGTTGTGTTGATGAGGGTTTAGCTTATTGATTTGATAGGGTTCATAAAATTCTTCTTGAAAAGAAAGATTATTAGTTTGATGATTTTTTTGGGGAAAAGAAGGAGAATGGCTTTTTCTTATTAGTTCTCTAATTGCCGATTTGATGGTGGAAGTGGCGTAAGCGATAAA
>NZ_JPSQ01000036.1 GCF_001189415.1 Candidatus Phytoplasma phoenicium | reverse complement strand
ATATTTAATTTGACACAACGATATTAGTTAGTATCATTTTCCCTTAAAAAGTTTTTACATTAAAAAATTAACCAAAAAAATTAGTTTTAATATTAAAAAACGAAATTATATGAATAAAAAAATTACCAAAAATTATTTTTTTAAATTAAGATTAAATTGTTTGTTTTTAATCATCTCAATTTCTTCTTTATAAGGAGGTAAAGAATTGATATAAGGAGTTTCTAAAATTTTTGGTACATGTAAAAAAGTAGGATGATAAATAATTTTCATTAAAGATTCGAATCCAATATGTCCATAACCAATATTTTCGTGACGATCTTTTTTACTTCCTAATGGATTTTTAGAATCATTAATATGAAAAACAGTCAGATATTTTAAATCAATCCAAGAAACTAATTCATTGATCACCGATTCAAAATTGTTTTGAATATCATAACCTGCATCAAAAACATGACAAGTATCAAAACAAATAGCTATACGCTTCGGATTATTAATCAAATCAATGATTTGTTTCAATTCTTGAAAAGAACAACCAATTTCATTGCCTTTGCCTGCCATAGTTTCTAAACAAATTTTTGTAGATAAATAGGAAGTGTTAGAAAAAATTTGATTAATACCTTCAGCAATCCATTGAACAGCTTGTTGTCTGTTTTTATTAATAGCATTGCCAGGATGCAACACCATTTGACTAATATGCAGTTTGTCAAACCTTTTTAATTCTTTTGTCAAAAAAGCAATAGAAAAATCTCGTATCGCTACCGAAGGATTAGCTAAATTAATAATATAAGGAGCATGACCTACTACATCAGTTAAATGAATACCAGAAGTACTTATTTTAGATAATGTTTCAGGAATATAAGCATAACTAAGATCTTTTCTTATAGTATTTTGAGGAGCACCAGAGTAAATCATAAAAGTATTAGCACCAAAAGATAAAGCTTGTTCTAAAGAAGTTAAATACATATAAGGTTTTCCAAATAAAACATGACTACCAATCTTAATCATTTTTAATTCTCCTCTTTGATGATTTATATTGATACTTTTTTTTGATTTTCGTTAAAGGTTTTTTTAGTTGATATAGAGGCTTTTTAACACTTTTGTTCTGATGAAAGATGGTTGTTGTGGAAACATTTTTTTTTTGAAAACTAGTAGCTGTTAAAATAA
The DNA here is from genome assembly GCF_001189415.1 of Candidatus Phytoplasma phoenicium. Lineage (GTDB taxonomy): Bacteria > Bacillota_I > Bacilli_A > Acholeplasmatales > Acholeplasmataceae > Phytoplasma > Phytoplasma phoenicium. The sequence continues at coordinate 1,281 of NZ_JPSQ01000036.1, read as the reverse complement.
TCGATTGCCAAGTCAAGTGATAATTTTTTGTAATATTTGTTAAAATTTTTTGTTCTTGCTCATCGTATAACAATAAAACATTTCCTTCTTTTTCCATACGACCTGTTCGTCCACTACGATGTACAAAAAATTCTAAATTACGTGTGGGCAAATCATAATGAATAACCCAATTAATTTCTAAATCTAAACCACGTGCTGCTAAATCACTAACTAAAACATATTGATACTTATTATTTTTGATATCTTTAATATAATTTTTTCTTTGACGAACTGATAAATTAGAAGAAAAATTTAAAATTTTTAAATTTTCTCCTTTAAGAAATTCATAAATACGATTTTGTTCTTTTTTTTGTGAAACAAAAATAAACGCCAAATAAGGATTAGAAATTTTTAAAAAATGTTTTAAATCGTTTAAACGTTGACGCAAAGGACTAAAAAGAGAATAATAATTAATTTTCAAGCGATGTTGCGGATAAACATCAAAAAATAAAGATGGGCCAAAATACTTTTTAATAAAAAATTTCATTGACAAATTAATAGTAGAAGAAAATAATAAAATTTTAGGTTTCCATTTAGATAATAAAAGATCTAAAGAAGATAAAGATTTTTGATCGAATAACATATCTGCTTCATCTAAAACCAAAAAAGAAGTTTTAATAAAATGAATTTGACTAGAAACATAAGCATATTCAACTAATTTACTCAAAGTTGTAATAATTAATGGTGGTTGTTTTTTAGATAAAAAAGTGGAAATTTTATTTTTACACATCCCGCCATAAAGAATTTTTACTTGTGCATTATGATTTTCAATAGATTTAAACATTTGAAAAACTTGAAAAACTAACTCATTAGTAGGAACTACAATAATAGCTTGAGTGATGTTTTTTTGCCAATCAATTTTACTTAAAATTGGTAATAAATAAGCATATGTTTTTCCTGTTCCAGTAGGTGCAATGCCAATTAAATTAAAAGGTTTATCAAAATTTTCAAATAAAGCTTTTTGAATAGGAGTAATTTGAATAAAATTCAATTGTTTAAATTTATGAGCAATATATTGTTGTTTAAACATTAAAATAAATTCCTTTTTTAAAATTAGTCAAAATTTTAGTAAAATATAATATAAAAAATTAAATATTGCACCAAATTAAAATAAAAAATAATAAAAATTTTTTGATAATGATAAATTTTTATATTATAATATTTTCGATATAGTTCATCATGCATATAACAATTTTTTTGAATTAAAAAAGAAAAAATATTACAATATTAAAAAAATAATAT
>NZ_JPSQ01000035.1 GCF_001189415.1 Candidatus Phytoplasma phoenicium | reverse complement strand
TTACAAATAATAAACTTAAATTTTCTTTAAATTTTTTTTCTTTAAATTTATTTTAAAGAAAAATCAATTTTACCTTTTTCATTGATACTAATACATCTTACTCGAATTTTATCACCAATTTCTAATACATCTTCAACTTTTTCTACTCTTGTATTTGTTAATTGACTAATATGAATAAATCCTTCGATATTGGAAAAAACTTCTAAAATTGCACCAAAAGATTGCCCTTTTTTATCCTTTAAAATTCTAGATACTGTAACTTCATAAATATTCCCTACTTTAATATCTTGCACTAAATTCAAAATATATTCAGATGTTTTTTGAACTATGTTTGGATTATGATGTATAATAAAAATTTTACCATCTTGTTGAATATCAATTTTTACATTATCATGATTTTCAATAATTTGAGAAATGATTTTACCTCCTGCACCAATAATATCTCTAATTTTATCTGTTTTAACATGAATAACTTGAACTTTAGGAGCATAAATCGAAAGTTGTTGTTTAGAAGTCGAAATAGTTTGGTTCATTTTGGTTAAAATTTCCATATATCCTAAACGAGCTTTAGACAAAGCTTCCTTCAAAATATCAAACGTAATTTCTTTTATTTTAATATCCATTTGCAAAGCAGTAATTCCTTTTTCAGTGCCTGATACTTTCAAATCCATATCTCCTTCTTTATCTTCTAATCCTTGAATATCACTCAAAATAATAGCTTTTTTTTCATAATAAAATAATCCCATAGCAATTCCTGCAACAGCTTTTTTTAAAGGAACACCAGCATCCATTAAAGCCATTGAAGCAGCACAAATCGTAGCTTGTGAAGAAGAACCATTAGATTCTAAAATTTCTGATACGACTCGAATCGTATAAGGAAAATCTTCTTTTAAAGGTAACATATAATGCAAAGCTTTTTCTGCTAAAATACCATGTCCTATCTCTCTGCGTGAAGGAGCATTATATCGACCAATTTCACCTGTTGCAAAAGAAGGAAAATTATAATGTAAAATAAAACGTTTTTTTTCTTCCTCAGATAAATCATCAATTGTTTTACTTTCGTTCAAAGTGCCTAAAGTAACTACAGCTAAACTTTGGGTTTGCCCTCGTGTAAATATAGCAGAACCATGTGCTCGAGGTAATAAATTAATTTGAGTATTAATACTTCTAATTTCGTCTAGTTTTCTACCATCCACTCTCTTTTTTTCTTGTATAATCATTTTACGAAAAAATTGACTAATTAAATGATCAAAAAGCTTTTCTATCTGTACTAAACTATTTGCATCATTTTCCAAATCTAAAAAAAGGTTTGATTCTTTGTTACTGAAATGTGTTGTTTGAAAATATATTAATATTTCACTTTTTAACTTTTTAATATTTTGGTTGAAAACAACATTATCTGTTTTATTTCGATAACTATCTTCTAAAAACTGTTGTATTTGTGATTTATATAAATCTTCCATAATTTTTTTTAATTTTTCATTATATATCGTAGGATATAATTGTATTTTAGTTAGATTAAGTTCTTCTTTGATTTGTTCTTGAAATAAACACAATTGTTTAATTTTTTGATGACCTAAAAACATCGCTTCCAACAAAACTTGTTCAGAAATTTCATTAGCAATAGCTTCAATCATATTTAAACTATATTTAGTGCCCGATAGAGTAAGTAAAAAACTTGATTTTTCTTTTTCTTTTAAAGTAGGATTAATAACGAATCGATCTTTAACACAACCTACACAAACACTAGCAACAGCCTCTGTAAAAGGAATATTAGATACTAACAAAGCTAAAGAACATCCTAAAAGAGAAAAAATTTCATTATTACAATCTGGATCACTACTTAAAACAGTACTCACCAATTGAACTTCTTTTTTTAAATTATCAGGAAACAAAGGTCTTAAAGCTCTATCAATTAAACGAGAAATTAATACTTCATGATCTGATGGTTTTCCTTCTCTTTTAGCAAAACTACCTGGAATTTTCCCTGCAGCATAAAGTTTTTCTTGATAATTCACCATTAAAGGAAAATAAGGTAAAACAACATCCGTTTTTCCTAAAACAGCAATATTTAAAATCACTGTGTCCTTATATCGAACTAAAACATTACCATTCGCTTGTTTTGCTAATTTATTAATTTCTACAGTTAATAAGTTATTTTCAAAAATAGTTTCAAATAATTTTGAATTCATTAACATTTCCTTTTTTTTAAATATCGATATAAAAGATATATTATATTTTTGAATAAAAATATTCAAAACAACTATTTTTGAAAATAATTTGTAATATAATTAAACATTGATATGGCGCCTACACTAGGACTCGAACCTAGGACCCTCTGATTAACAGTCAGATGCTCT
>NZ_JPSQ01000034.1 GCF_001189415.1 Candidatus Phytoplasma phoenicium | reverse complement strand
TTTTAAATTTTTAAATAAATGATCAATCTCATAATTCATTTCGGTTTTGATTTGATTTTTTCTTAATTGTTGCAACAACAACAAAGATGTTGAAAAACATTTTGCATGAAGGACTAATATATAAACATCTATAGATGGTAAAGGGTTTAATTGGTCAAAAAAACTATTATCTTCTAAAGCAATAAGTAAACGTTCCATTCCTAAAGCAAATCCTATGCCTTGATTATTATTAAAACCACCACCTAAAATATTGACTAAATCGTTATAACAACCTCCTCCTCCTAAAACCAAATTCATAGTTTGATCTTTTAATAAAAAAGTAATTTCAAATACAAAATCTGTATAATAATCTAACCCTCTCACCAAATAAGGATCAATATTAAAATTGACTTTGTGAAGAGATAAAATATTTAAAATATATTCAAATTGTAATTTACTTTCGGTAGTTAAATAATCTAAAATTAAAGGAGCTTTTTTGATCACATCTTTTTGAGAACATTCTTTACAATCAAAAATTCTTAAAATATTTTGTTTCATACGTTTTAAACACAAAAGACATAAATGATGTTGGTTTTGTTGTAAATAAGAAGTAAAAACATCTAAAAATTGACGACGTGTTTTTAAATCTCCTAAATGATTAATTTGAATGATGGCTTTATTTAATTGTAACAAAGACAAAATATCTTGTATTAATAATAATATTTCTATTTTAGATAAATTATTACGAACATTCAGTAATTCTGCTCCTATTTGATGGAATTGACGATAACGGCCTTTTTGAGGTCTTTCATAACGAAAAAAAGGACCATAATAATAAAACTTAATTAGTTTGGACCAACGATCTAGTTTATTTTCTATATAACTACGAATTATAGGCGCAGTTCCTTCAGGCCTTAAAACTATGGTCTTTCCTTTTTTATCTTCAAAACGAAAAGTTTCTTTTAAAACCATATCAGAATATGGTGCAGAATGATAAAAAACATCACTATATTCTAAAATAGGCGTACGAATTTCTTGATAATTATAACTTTCAAACAAATTTTTAATTTTAGTTTCAATAATTTGCCATTTATAAATATCATTCAAAAGAAAATCCTTAGTGCCTTTAATTTTTTTGATATTCATTTGTTTAATTAAAACCTCTATAAATTTTATAAATATTTAATAACTTAGATAAATTTTCTATTAACATATTTATTTCTTGAATATTGTTTACTAAAACTTTTAAACAAATATTTATTTGAGTTAATTTTTGTGTTAAAATTTTTAAATTTAAAACATTAATCCCCATTGTTTTTGTTTTATTAGTGATATCTGCTAAAAGAGTAGCGTTATAATAACCGACTATAAAGATCAAAGAAGCATATTTCAGTTTATTATTAGGATACCAACGAGCAGGTACCATTTTATTCCAATCATAATTTTGGATATTAATACATTGATTTCTATGAATACTAATCCCTTTACCTTTTGAAATAAAACCTATAATTTTTTCATCAAAAACTGGTAAACAACAATTAGCTAATTTTAATTTAGTTTGTGTCAAACCTTCAATAAAAACTCCAATTGAATTTTCATGAACAATTTGCTTATATTTTTCGAGTGTTTTTTGTTCAGAATTCTTATTCTGAATCTGTTTATTATTAAAATGAATTATTTTTTTGACAACAATTTGACAATTAATTTTTTTACTCCCAATATATTCATAAAGTTCATTTAAATTTTGGATTTCTGATTGTGGAAAATAATTTTCAATGAAATGTGTTTTAACAACGAATTCAATTTTTTGTTGTTGCAATTCTTTATCCAATATTTTTTTACCCATTTGAATTAAATCAGATTTTTTTTTGGAATGTTGATTTAAATATTTTTTAATGATTTTTTTTGCATAACTAGTTCGAACATTTTTTAACCATTCTTTTTTAACATTAAACCAATTTTTGGTAGTTCTAATAGAGATAATATCTCCATTTTGTAATTGATAACTTAAAGGTGTGATTTTACAATTAACAATAGCAGCGTTCATCCGATAACCAATATCGGAATGAACACGAAAAGCAAAATCAATCGGAGTAGAACCTTTAGGTAATTCCAAAACTTCTCTTTTAGGAGTAAACACATATACATTTTCACTTAAAATATCGTTTTTAATAGCATTAACAAAATTGTGCGAATGAGTGAGAAAATTATTTTCAGTGACTTTAGTAAGTTTAATTAATTCTTTAAACCATCTTAATTTTTGCAAAATTTCTAGTTGTTTATGTTTTTTAGAATAAATTTTATTTTCTTTATAACTCCAATGTGAAGCAATTCCTTTTTCCGCGATGTCGTCCATTTCTTTCGTTCTAATTTGAATTTCGAAAATAGTGCCATCTTTGGATAAAACAGTGTTATGTAAAGATTGGTATAAATTAGCTTTAGGTACAGCTATATAATCCTTAAAACGATTAGGCAAAGGAGAATAATTAGCATGAATAATTCCTAAACATTGATAACATGCATCTATATTGTCAACAATAATACGAATCGCTAATAAATCAAAAATTTCTTCAAAAAAAACATTTCTTTGTTTTAATTTTTTGTAAGTGCTGTAAATATTCTTGCTACGTCCATTAATATGAAAATTTTGAATACCTGTTTTATAAAATAAACGTTCAATATTTTTAATAATAAAATCTATAGATTTTTCTTTTTCATTTGTTTTTTTTCGGATCAAATGAGCAATACGATAATATTCATGAGGGTTCGTATAACGGAGAGCTAAATCTTCTAATTGTGACTTAATTTGGAATAATCCTAACCGATGTGTTAAAGGTACATAAATAGCTAATGTCTCGTTGGAAATATTAATTTGTTTTTCTAAATGCATGATTTGTAAAGTTTGCATATTATGTAAACGATCAGCAATTTTAACTAACACCACCCTAATATCCATGGCCATTGCTAAAAACATTTTTTGTTGATTTTCTATTTGAGCTTGATTTTTATTAAAAACAATCTTATTTAATTTAGTTGTTTTTTCAACAATAGAAGCTACATCCTCACCCATATGTTGTTTTAATTCCTCAAAAGTTAAATCGGTATCTTCTAAAGAATCGTGCAAAAGCCCAGCCATAATAGTATGTGGTTCACTTTGTAATTCAGCTAAAATAATAGCAATATTTAAAGGATGAATAATAAAATCTTCGCCTGTAATTCTTTTTTGATTAGCATGTTTTTGTTTGGCTAAAATATAAGCTTGTTGAATTCTATCTAAAAAATTTGGGCAATCAATGTATTTATGAATTTTTTTCATTAATTCTTGATATAAAAATTCTTCTTGATTATATGGAATTTTTTTATTATTGTTTTCCACCATCAAATACTCAACACCTTTTAACTTCTTACATTAATACTTTTTAATCATAAAATGATTCTAAAAGAATTTAGAAAAAATATTTAAGTATATAACATTTTTTTATTTTGTAAATACACTTCTTGAATAACGCCTGCACCGAAACAAACATCATCTTTATAAAAAGCACAAATTTGTCCTGGAGTAACTAATTTAATTTTTTGTGGATATTCAACTTTCAAAGTATTACTTGTCAACCAGTGTAATATGACTTCTTGTTCAATTTGGCGGTAACGAAATTTAGCTTTCATTCTTATTTTACCATGATTTTGCAAAATATCTTTGTTTCTCCAGGATACATCTACAATTAAAGCAGCGTCACTATACAAATAATCACTATCATAACTTTGATCCACATAAAGAGTATTGGTTTGTAAATTTTTTCCCACTACAAACCAAGGCGCTTGATTCATTTTTGTTACTTTTAAATTGAGTCCTTTACGTTGACCAATAGTATATTTAACAACTCCTTCGTGTTCTTTCAATATATTACCTTGCATATCTTCAATATAACCTTTATTTTTTGGCAAATAATTGTTTAAAAAACTAAAAAATTTTCTTTCTCCAATAAAGCAAATCCCAGTGGAATCTTTTTTTTTAGCTGTAATGAATTTTTCTCTTAAAGCGATCTTTCGGACTGTTGTTTTTGTCATATCTCCTAAAGGAAACAAAACATTTTCTAGTTGTTGTTGTTTTAATTGTGATAAAAAATAAGTTTGATCTTTATTTTTATCAACAGCTTTCATTAAAATAGGTTTATTTTGATAATAACCAATTTTAGCATAATGACCCATCGCAATATAATCCGGTTTAAATTGTTGAGCATATTGGATAAAAGTAGAAAATTTAATACGATTATTACACAAAACATCAGGATTCGGAGTTAAATTTTGTTGTAATTTTTTTAAAAAAACAGAGAACACTTGTTCCCAATATTTTTCTGAAAAATCAACTTTATGACATTTAATATTTAATTGTTGTGCGACTTGTAAAGCATCTTGAAAATCTTGTTCTTGCGGACAAATATTTTCTTTTAAATAAGGATTTCCTTGAATATCATAATTCAAACTACTATCCCAATTACGCATAAAAACTCCTTCAACTTCATAACCTTGTGTTTTCAACAAAAAAGCTGCCACACTACTATCTACTCCACCAGATAAACCGATAATAACTTTTTTTTTCATAATTTTATTTATATTTCCTTTATGAATTTATTAATTCTTCATAAATATCGGTAATTTTAATTCTGTACGATATGAAAGGCTATAAGCAAAAATTTTAGGTCCAGATGAAATATATTGCCTCTTATTTTGTGCTTGATAAAAACGTTGCATATATGAAGAAACTAATTGCAAGCTTTTTGTTTTGGTTATATCAAAAGTTTGATGGATCAAAGAAGCAATTTTGTTTTGAGTAAAATTATTCGTTAAATGATGATATAAAATAAAATCTTCTATAATTATATTTTGGGTTAAAAATTCGGTTATTTTTTGCAAATAAATTTGTTTTATGGCTTGATTTAATGAAATTGTAGAATTGTCAAAATGAAATTTTATTAATTCGACCATAAAAGTATGTGAAATCCCTATATTAGTATTATAAACATAATCACTTGAATACCTTTGATAAGTTATTTGACCTAAAGCAATATCAGATAAATTATAACTCTCCAAAATCATTTTAGGCAATTGATTGCGAGCGTGTTCTTGTTTTATATGATTTTTTATCTTATCTTCTTGGATATAAACAATATTCATTTGATCCAAAAATTTTTTAAGTTGCGATAACAAAAGTTTATTTTGGAACATGTTAGTATTGATTACAATTAATAAACGAGATAAATATGTTGTATGTTCGCAACTTTGTATTAACACTAAAAGAGTTAAAAACACATCTAATTGATCAGTCATATGTAAAATAATTTTTATATTAACTTCTAATTGATTTATTTTACTTTTTAAAGATGAAACTTGAATAATATTAGCTAATTTTAATTCTTCTAATAAAGAAGAGTTAAAATTAATAAAAGGTTGAGTAGCAAAAGGTTTTTCAAAAATATAATCATTAGATTCTATTAATGTAAAAAAAGATTTAAAAAAATTAAATTTTTTACCTATTCTTTGATCGCTATACGTAGTATCAATTCTTCTTTGATACTTAATAGTATCTACAAAAACATCAACTACTAAACTCACATCTGAAGAAGATAAATTTTTTTCTCCAATAATTTCTCCTAAAACAGCAGCTATTTTATGATTTGAAAATAAAGTATCAGCATTTAATTCAGTAATGCCGCTACTAGTATAAAAATAACCACCTATTTGTTTACGTGAATGATCTAAAACAGCCATTTTACGTAATATAGTTTTGCCAGTATGTTCAGTAGAAGCAGATAAATTAAAAATAAGATGAGCGCCATTCAAAGTTAATAAATCGCTAGGCGATTCTATAGTCCATAAATCTTGACAAATTTCTACTCCAAACATTATATCAAATTGAGAATTAATAAATAAAATGTCCCCTATTGAAACTTTTTGTCCTAAAAAATCAATTATTTGTGTTGGTAGATGTTTACCAGATTGAAACCATCTTTTTTCACTAAATTCTTTATAATTAGGAATAGTTTTTTTAGGCACAATGCCTAAAATTTTATCTTTTTGAATAACTATAGCTACATTAAAAATAATTTCCTCTAATACAAAAGGCATCCCCAACAAATATACTCCAGGAAAACCATTATATTTCATAATAAACACAAGAGCCTCTAAAATTTCCTGATAAAAAGTTGTATCAAAGAATAAATCTCCTGCTGTATAATTACTCAAACATAATTCAGGAAATAAAACAAAACTAGCTTTACTTTGATTTAAAATTTGTAAAATACTCTGAGCATTTTTCATAGGATTGCCAACATATAAATTAGGACTAGCTAATTCTATTTTAATCGAACCATTGTGATACATAAGAAACCTTTCTAAATAAAAAAATAAAATAAAAATTTTCAAATATTTTAATAAATTATATATTTATCTAAATAAAAAATTTGTATAAAGAAATTCAAACCCATGTTTATGGGCTTTTTTATTTATTTTTTAAAATATTTTTTTATAAAAACAAAAAAATAATTTAAATTTTTAATTTATAGAATAATTATGCCAAAAAATTAATAAAAATTATTTAAATGTTATTTAACACTTTGAATTTCAGGAGCGATTTTTTCGATAATACAACTCATAATAAAAGAAGATAAATAAGAGCAAAAAAATCTAATAATAAATTGCATTAAATCATGATTCTTCGTAGCAATAATGATTGCTGTTAGCAATATTAAAACTCCATCAGTTATGAAAACAACCCAAATAAAATTTATACCATAAATATCTTTTAAAATTTTTTGAAAAATATCCATTCCACCAGTGGTATATTTATATTTACGAATATTTCCTAAAGCAATACCAAATAAGATACCACTTGCAATAGAAACAAAAATTAAATTAAAATAATCATTAGGACTGAGGTAACAGGTTACAATACTAATGTCGCCGAAAAGCCAACTTAAAAAAGAAACACTTAAACATAAGATGATACATAAAATACCAGTATGATAACAAAAATCTTTACCAAAAACCTTATATCCCGCTATTAAACTAATAATATTGTAAAATCCATATAAATATTCTACTCGGGGTATATAATCATTTGGCAGACCACAATTTTGTAAAATTTCTATGGTTAAGACAGTTAAACCGTCTAACCCTCCAGTCACTAATTGAAATCCAAAAGTAAAAAAATAAACTCCTAAAGATAAAAGTAATGTATAAAAAATCATCCAAAACCATTTAGTCAGCCAAATGTTGAAATAATAATGTTTATCTTTATTTAATTTTAACATAACTGTCATTTTCTTTACTTTACTCAATATATTTTTATCAACTAATAAATTAATTGTATATGACCAAAAATGTTTTTAATTTTAAAAAAAACCTATTGTTATCAAAATACACGTTATTTTTATTGATTTATGGATTGTATTAAAAAAGCATTAATTAAATCATCCAAATGACCATCCATTACTAAATTTATTTGAAATACTTCACAATTAGTACGGTGATCTTTCACCATTTGATAAGGATGAAAAATATAAGACCGAATTTGAGATCCCCAGCTAATATCTTTTTGACCTTTGGTAAAATTTTTTTGATTTTCTTTTTTACGATCTTCTTCTAATTGCCATAATTTAGTTTTTAAAATATGTAAAGCTTTTTCTCTATTTTTAATTTGACTTCTTTCGTTTTGACAATTAACAACTATATTCGTAGGTAAATGAGTAACTCTCACAGCAGAATCAGTCGTATTAACATGTTGGCCGCCTGCCCCGCTACTACGAAAAACATCAATTTTTAAATCTTCAATTTTTAAATCAATTATAATTTTCTCATTAATTTCTGGTAATACTTCGCAAGAAGCAAAAGAAGTATGTCGTTTAGCATTAGAATCAAAAGGAGAAACACGTATTAATCGGTGCACTCCCATTTCAGATTTTAGATAACCATAAGCATACAAACCTTCAATTGTAAAACTGATAGATTTTAATCCAGCTTCTTCTCCTTTTTGCATATACAAAATTTTCGATTTAAAATTTTTTTTTTGAGCATACTTTTGATACATACGAAATAACATTTCACACCAATCTTGTGATTCGGTACCACCAGCACCTGAATGTAAAGTTATAATAGCATTATTCGAATCATAAGGTTGATTTAATAAAATTTCGATTTCAAAATTTTTAATATTTTTTTGGATATTTTGTAATTCTTCAATTAACAAATTAAAATCAGAATGTTTTTCATCTGTAAATTCATTCATTGTAACTAAATCTTGAAATCTTTTTTGAAATTCATTAAACATATTAATGCGAGCTTGTATTTGATGCAATGTGCGCATAGTAGCAGTCATATTAGGATTTTCATTCCAAAAATCTGGTTTTTCCATTGATTTAGTTAATTGAGTAATTTTCTTATTTTGTTTTTTTAAATCAATTTTATGAGCTAAATTAGACAAAATTATTTTTAAATTTTCTAAAATTTTATTAAATTCATATTTTTCCATATTTTTGTATCCTTATGACAAAAAATAGACAATCATATTTTTATATATTGCCAATATTTTATTTGAGAGATAATATCTAAAAAAATTAATTTTAATTTAATATTTTGGTAAATTCTTCTTCCAAAAGAGATAATTTTAAAACCAAACGTGTAATATCAAAAGAGATATTGTCGATCATTTGATTAAAAAACTTTTGTCCTTCTTGCTGATAAGTAATTAAAGTATCTTTTTGACCATAACTAACAAAATTAATACTTTTGGTTAAAACATGCATATCTACAATATGACGTTTAAAATTTGTATCAATATTACGTAACATAATTAATTTTAAAATAATACTGTAATGATTTTTTTGGTTTTTGTTGAATTTTTGTTTTTGTTCTTCCTTAAGATGTTCGACTTTTTTTTCTATTAATTGTAATATTTCTTGTCGATTCATAATATTATTATTAATGTTTTTGAATTCTTTTATAACAAATGTTTTAGGAGGAAAGAATAAATTTTCTAAATAATAAATTAAATCATTAAAGTCTTTTTCTTCTTTTAAATGATTTTGATGTTTCATAAAAGTAATTATTTTAGCACGCAAAGTTTTAATCACTAGAGGAAAAACAATATCTTCGATTTTATCTGATGTTAAAATATCTTTTCTTTGTTGATAAATGATGTTTCTTTGAAAACCTAATACAGAATCAAATTGTAAAATAAATTTACGATAACTAAAATTTAAAGATTCGATTTTTTTTTGTAAATTAGTAATAAATTTTGTAAAAATTCTGGAAGAAGTAGGGTTATTATTATTTATTTGTGTTTTTTGCAATAACATAATTAATCTTTGAATTTGATTTCCGCCAAAACGTTTGACTAAATCATCTTCACCTGAAACAAAAAATCTTGAAAAACCAGGATCTCCTTGGCGACCTGCACGTCCTCTTAATTGATTGTCAATTCTTCTAGATTCATGCCTTTCTGTTCCTAAAACCACTAATCCACCTAACTCAACAACACCTTCGCCTAAACGAATATCTGTCCCACGACCTGCCATATTTGTAGCTATAGTAATAGAACCTTTATGACCCGCTTTAGCAATAATTTCGGATTCTTTGAAATGATTTTTAGCATTTAAAACAAAATGAGGAATTTTTTGTTTTTTTAATTTTTGAGAAATGTGTTCTGATGTTTCTACAGTTACTGTTCCAATTAAAACTGGTTGTTGTTTTTGATATCTATATTCAACTTCTTTCAATAAAGCTTCCCATTTTGCCTGCATAGTAGTAAATACAAAATCAGGTGCATCTTCTCTAATCATTAATTTATGAGTAGGAATTTCAATAACTTTGGTATTGTAAATACTAATAAATTCTTTTTCTTCAGTTTTGGCTGTTCCAGTCATACCAGATAATTTTTCATAAATACGAAAAAAATTTTGATAAGTAATTGTAGCGGAAATTTCAGTTTCTTCTTTAATACTACAACCTTCTTTAGCTTCTAAAGCTTGTTGTAAACCATCACTAAATTGACGACCTTGTAAAATTCTACCTGTAAATTTATCAATAATTAAAATTTGATTTTTATCTACTAAATAATCTTTATTTTTTTCCATAAGGAAACAAGCTTTTAAAGCGTTTTTAATAAAGTGAAGTAAGTGGCGATTATGATTACTATATAAATTTTTTATTTGAAAAAACTTTTCACCTTTTTTAATACCTTCTTCAGTTAATTCAATAGTTTTTGATTCTAAATCAATGATATAATTGTTTTCTTTTAAGATTTTAGCAAAACGATTAGCATCATGATAAAATTTTTTGCCTTTTTGAGCACGACTAGAAATAATTAAAGGAGTACGCGATTCATCAATTAAAATAGAATCAACTTCATCTATGATAGCATACTTATATTCTTTTTGCATTAAAACTTCATTAATATCTGTAGCCATATTATCTCTTAAATAATCAAAACCTAATTCGCTATTGGTAGAATAAAGAATGTCACAACTATAAGCTTGTTTTTTTTCTTGAAAATTCTTATCTTTAGTATTTAAACCAACTGATATGCCTAAAAAACGAAAAATATCTCCAATTTGTCCCTGAGCTTCGCGTTGCGCCAAATATTCATTCACAGTAACAATATGGACGCTTTTTTCGCTTAAAGCATTTAAGTAAGCAGGCAAAACAGAAGTTAAAGTTTTCCCTTCTCCCGTTTTCATTTCTATAATTTGTCCTTGATGTAAAACAATAGCTCCAAGTATTTGGACATGATAAGGAGTTAAACCAGTAATTCTTTTACACGCTTCACAAACTAAAGCAAAAGCTGGTACTAAAAGTTCATCTAAAGAAGTTCCGTTGCGATACATTTGTTTAAATTTTTCTGTTTCTGCAATAAATTGTTCATTTTTGAATTTCGAGTAAAAATCATTTAATTTTTCTATTTGTAAAGCCTTAGGTTTAATTTTTTTTAAATACTTATTTGAAGAATTGAAAAAATTTTTCCAAAAATTAAATATCATT
>NZ_JPSQ01000033.1 GCF_001189415.1 Candidatus Phytoplasma phoenicium | reverse complement strand
ATGATTAATGAAAAAAATAAAACTAATATTGAACTTTTTGTTAATTAAATAAAATTTCTTGAACTTTTTGCTTATCTAATTGTTGAATTAATAATGTTAAAAGTTTGATAGCATTTGTAACATCTTCTTTATGTATAACAGAAGTATGTGAATGAATATAACGAGTAGGAATGCTAATCGCTATAGAAGCTGCGCCATTATTTTGTAAATGCATAATAGAAGCATCTGTTTGACCGCCTGTAGGTTTAGGTTCTTGATAAGGAATTTTATGTTTATTAGCAATTTGTAACACAAATTCTCTCAAATCTTTATGTGCAATTAAACCTGAATCATAACAACTAATTTGTGGGCCTTTTCCTAAAACTTTAGTAGTAAAATTAGCGTCTCCTGGTGTATCATCACTAATACCAACATCCACAGCGATAGCTATTAAAGGTTGGACTTTATTTACACTTGTTCTTGCCCCTCTTAATCCCACTTCTTCTTGTACCGTAAAAGAACCAATGAATTGGTTAGGGTTATTTTTTAAAGCAGCTAAAACTTCCATAACTACTAAAGCGCCAACACGATTATCAAATGCTTTGGCTAATAAAAAATTAGGATTTCCCAAAGTTTTGAACTCTGTATAAGGTGTCACCATATCGCCTATTCTAACTCCTAAATTTTCTGCTTCTTCTTTATTTTCCACTCCTAAATCTAAAAATAAAGATTTTACGTCAGGAGTTTTCATTCTGTCAGCAGGAGATAAAGAATGAGGAGGTTTAGCACCAGTAACAGCATATAAAATACCCTTATTGGTGTGAATTTGCCATAATTGAGCTAACATAACTGAAGTCAACCATCCACCTAAAGTTTGAAATTTAACAAATCCTTCTTTAGTGATTTCAGTAACCATCAAACCAATTTCATCAACATGACCTGCTAGCATAACCTTAGGACCTTGAGTCCCTTTATAAGCATTCATGCTTCCTAAGTTATCATATTCAATTTTATCAACTAAATCTTTTATTTGATTTTTGATATAATGATTAACTTTTTTTTCCTGACCTGGAACACCACTTAACATAGTTAAATTTTTTAAATTTTCTAACCAATTGGACATAATTTGTATCTCCCTTATTTTTTTATTATATATTTTCTTATTATATATTTTTTCTTAAAAAATTTAACATTTTTTTATATTTTAAGCGTAGTGTTTTTATTTTTTTTATTAGTAAAATACAAAATTACACGTACAAAATAAATAACAAAACATATGGCAAAAACAATTGCCAGTAATTTAGTCATTTGTTCTGTTGCTTGATATTTTTTTCCTAAAAGAAAAAAAACTAAACATAAAAGACTTAAATAAAAAGAAAATTTTAAACATAACGAATTCGATTGTTTATTTAAATAATCAATATATAATTCAATCATACTATGTAAAATAACAATATAATAAATAATATAACTTATGTCAAAATAAACACGTAAATTATCGTTTTGAATATAAGATTGAAATATAACACCTAAACCTATCAACAAAAAACAAATATTTTCAACAGCAAAAAGTAATTTAAGCAAAAAACCAGAACTTTTTTTAAAATTCTCAAAAACTAAAAAATAACTAATCAAAAAAATAATCAAACCTGTTAAAAGATTATTTATTTGAATTGGACCAATTCTGAATGTTTCAGGCCATTGAAAAGATAAAGCAGCTAACAAAAATATGAAGCTGAATAAAACATTCTGAATAATATTTTGTTTATTATTAGTTAATTTTTGGGCTGACATATAATATTTTTCCCACATTTCTCTTTTTTCTTTATTTTTACATATAAAAATTTTATTTTTTACATAATTTTTATTAAATAATCAATTAATTCTTTTTTTTTAAATTTAGAAATATTTTTTATTTTTTTTTCTTTAGCTACTTGTTTTAAATCTGATAACGACATTTGTTCTAAATCTAATATTACATTTGTTGAAGATGAATCAATTATTTGGACTTTTTCGATATTTTGGTTTGTTTCAATATTAACTTTAGCTTTTTCGTTATTTTTCAACAATTTTTGAACAAAGGTTTTGGTTGATTTATTCTGTGTAGTTTCTAATTTTTGAGTTGAAACAACAAAATTATCTGTTGATACTTCTGAATCATCCGCTACTTCTTTTACTTTTGCATCAATTATATTTTTTGAATTTATTACGGTTTGTTTTATGGCTGGAATTGGATTATTTATTGTTGTAACGACTTTGGCTTGTTTTTTTTCTTCTTC
>NZ_JPSQ01000032.1 GCF_001189415.1 Candidatus Phytoplasma phoenicium | reverse complement strand
ATCCTAATACCTAAGTTAAATTTTGGTAAATATAATCCAGGCTCAACAGTAATGATATTATTTTCTCTAAAAGGTTGATGAATATTACCAACATCATGCACTTCTAAACCTAAAAAATGACCTAATCCATGGTAACAATAATTAATTAACTCTTTTTCTTCTTGTAAAATATTCATTTGTTTAAGTCCTTGAAATAAAATTTTTTTTCCATACTGGTTCAATTCAGTAAATGTTTTGCCTGGTTGAAGCCATTTTATGATTTTTTTATTGGCATCTAAAACGATTTGATAAATAGCTTTTTGTTGAGGCGAAAAAGTGCCATTAACAGGAAAACAACGGCTAACATCTGAATTATAGTTATTATAGTTTACTCCTAAATCCAATAAAATCATATCATTTTCTTTTAAAACATCTTTTTTCGCATGATAGTGCAACACAAGAGCATTTTTTCCACTTGCTATAATAGTTTCAAAAGCAGGTTTAGTATTGTGTTGAGCCAGTAAATAATTATAATACCCTGCTATTTGATATTCGTAAATGTTTGGTTTAATTTTAGCTATTAAACTATATAAAGATTTACGATTAATATTGATAGCTTCTTTTATTTTTTGTATTTCGCTGATATTTTTGACTGTACGTAAATGCGCCAATAAAGGAGTGATATTATCAATTTGCAAACTAGGATAACTATTACGAATTTTTCGTGATATAGTGAGTATTATATTTGGTTGATTCTTTAACATTTGATTTTCATAAAAAGCAAAATAAATTTTTTTAATAATATTTTTAGTTATATTATTCCAACTGCGTAATAAACAAGATAAAAAATCTTCAAAAAAAAGATGATTTTTGATATTATTAATATCAATAGCGGATTTTTGTTGTGCTTGTTCATGACTTAAACTTTCACCATCCCATAAACTTTTTAAAGTATTCTTTTGAGGAATGAATAAAAAAGTATGTTGACTTTGTATACCTTTAACTAACATTAAAATAGCGTTTTCTTCCTCTATTCCTGTTAAATAATAAAAATTACGATCAACACAAAAAGAAGAATGAAAATTTGTCAAATTTTTACCTGAAAAAAACAAGGAGATACTTTGCGGTTCCATATAATTTAAAACACAATTTCTATTATTTTCAAACATTTTACTATTCATTTTCAAATATCCTTTTTTTATTTAAATACAAAAAATCATAACTTAAAATAATTATAAATAATATTGCAGTTAAATCATTTTCATAAAATTTTTCACCATAGCATAATTTTTGTCTTTCATGATAATGAGGTTAGTTTGAACATAAGGAAAAATATTAGCAATTCTTTGTGGAGGAATAGCAATAAAAAATTGAATTTTTAATTCGTTAAAAAAAGACATCATAGCATTAATACGATTTTCATCCATATTATTAAATGCTTCATCTAACAAAACTAAACATCCTTTTTGTTCACTATCGCTAGTTAATAATTGTTCAAAACAAATGGCAATAATAATATAAAAGGGAACTTGTGTTTCGCCACCAGATTTTTCACGAAAGATCTTAGAAAAAAAAGAAATATTTCCTTCTTGATCAATAATTTGAATATCATAACTTAAATAATTTCTATAATCTAAAAATTCATAAGCGATGAATTCATATTCTTCTTCAAAAGAAATAATTTTTTGAAATAATTCATCTAACAAAATTTCTTTATAAGAATTAACATTATCTGTAAATAAATTTAGATTTTGTAAATCATTATTTTTGATAAAAAGAGAATAATATTTTTGATATTCAGAATTTTTAGTAACTTTAGTAATAATTTGATAAAAATCATTTCCGAAAGGTCTATTTTTTAAAATAGAGTTTAAATTTTTAATTTGTTGTTGCGCGTTATCTATACTTTCTTTTAGT
>NZ_JPSQ01000031.1 GCF_001189415.1 Candidatus Phytoplasma phoenicium | reverse complement strand
TTTATTTATTTATTCTTATTAAGAGTATAATTTCGTATTATATTCAAAGGAACAAATTGTGAATATAGGATTACAAATTAGAAATTTAAGATTACAAAATCAATTAACGCAAAAAGAACTCGCTTTGAATATAAGCGTTACTAGTGGATATATTTCACAAATAGAAAATAATTTAATTTCTCCTTCTTTAAAAATTTTGTTTAAGTTATGTGATTTATTTAAAATTTCTGTATCAGATTTTTTTAAACATAAAACAAATTTAGAATTAATACATAAAAAAGAAGATTTTTTAAAAATACCAGATAAATCATTACAAAATACCAGCTATCATTTTTTTCCTAACTTGGTGCAAAATAAAATACAAGTAATAATTGTGGAAATTGAGCCTCAAGGGCAAACTAAAATCACTAATCAATCAATTACTGAGGAATTTAGTTTTTTATTAGAAGGAGAAATGATTTTATTTATAAATAAAGTTCAGTATTTATTAAAAAAAGAAGATGCTTTTTATTTATCTACAGATAAAGAATATTATTGTTTTAATCATACAAACCATATTGTTCGTTTGTTAACAGTGATAACTTCTCGTTATTACGAGGAAGAGAATTGAGAAAATTTTTTAGGAGATCATAAATGAGAAAAATTATAATTATGGGGAATTGGAAAATGTATAAACATAAAGACGAATCCATGGATTTTATTTTCCAAATTAATGATAAAATACCCAATCGTAAAAAAATTGAAACTGTTATTTTTCCTCCTATGATTTTTTTAGATGCTTTAACTAAGATAGAAGGTGAAAATTTAAGAATAGGAGCACAAAATATTTTTTATCACACTGAAGGACCTTATACTGGAGAAACTTCTCCAAAAAATATTGCTGATTTAGGAATTAAATATGCTTTGATAGGCCATAGCGAAAGAAGAATTTTATTTGGTGAAACTGATGACATTATTAATCTGAAAATCTTATCAGCTTTGTCTCATCATATTTATCCAGTTTTGTGTTTTGGAGAAACATTGGAAGTTAAAGAACAATATCAAACAAAAGTTTTTTTAGACCATCAATTAGAAAAAATGATGAAAAACATTCCTTTGGATAATATAGAAAAAATTATTTTGGCTTACGAACCTATTTGGGCTATTGGGACAGGAAAAAATGTAGAACCTGAAATAGCTAATGATATCATACGAAATATCAGAAAGAAAATTGCTAGTTTATTTTCTCATACTGTGGCACAAAATATTCGTATTGTTTACGGTGGTTCTGTAAATGTTAATAATGTTGAAGCTTTCTTACAAAAACCAGAAATTGATGGTATTTTAGCAGGAAAAAGTTCTTTGCAAATTAATGATTTTTTGTTTTTTACTAAAATAGCGTCGAATAAAAAAATCCAAGACAAATATTTATATCCAAAAAATTAAAATATAATTGAAAAGAAACCAACTATTTTAAAAAGAATGGTTTCTTTGTTTTTATTTGAGAAAGTTATAAATGATGAATTTTGAATGGTTAAAACAATTAAATCCAGAACAATTAAATATAGCTACTTCTGTTGACAAAAAATCTCTTTATGTGATGGCAGGAGCAGGAACAGGAAAAACTCGTGTTTTGACTACTCGCATAGCTTTTTTACTGAAACAATTGCAAATTCCCAGTGACCAAATTTTAGCTATTACGTTTACTAATAACGCTGTCAAAGAGATGCAACAACGTCTTCAACCAATATGTTCTTCTGAAACTTTTGCACATTTGACTATTTTGACTTTTCATGCTTTTGGTAATCAAATTTTAAAACAATATATTTCACATATTAATTCTTGTTTTAATGTTAATTTTAACATTATTGACGAACAAGAAAGTAAAACAATTATCAAAGAATGTATTAAAAATTTGAATTTGGATAAAAATTTATTTCCCGCTGGTGATATGCAAAAAAATATTGCTAAAATGAAAATTTATATCATCAAAAAAGAAATTTTAGATAAAATACAAAAGATTTACCAACATGAAGAATGGTTTAATCATAATTATCAAACTGTCAAGTTTCAAACTAAAGAAGCTAAAAAAATTTTTAAATCTTATCAATCTTATTTGCAAAAAAATAATTTAGTGGATTTTGACGATTTACTTATTTATGCTTATCAATTATTAAGTCGTCATAAAGAGATTTTTACTTTTTATCAAAACAAATTTACTTATATATTGGTTGATGAATTTCAAGATATTGATTTAATTCAATATCAAATTATTAAAATGATCAGTTTAAAATGTAATATTTTTGTTGTAGGTGATCCTAATCAAAATATTTATAGTTTTCGTGGTGCGGATTTATTATGTAATCATTTATTTGTACGAGATTTTCAAGCTTCTATAAAAAATTTAACACAAAATTATCGTTCCACTATGAATATTTTGGATGCAGCTAATCTTTTGATAAGTTATAATTATAATTCTAAAACAAATCCATTTCAAAATAATTTACAAAGTTTTGTAGGTTATGGCAAAAATATCATTTATCAAGAATTTGCGAATGCTCAAAAAGAGGCAGAAAATATTTTAAAAAAAATTCAATATTTAGTACAAAAAAAAAAGTATCAATATCGTGACATAGCGATTTTATATCGTTTAAATCAATTAAGTAAAGATATTGAACACAGTTTTCTGTTAAATGATATTCCTTATCGTATACAAGGTTATACTTCTTTTTATCAAAAAAAAGAGATTAAAGATATAATTGCTTATTTGCAAATTTTAATTAACCCACACAATAATTTTTATTTAAAGAGAATTATAAATTTTCCTTCTCGTAATATAGGCATAAAAACGGTATCTACTTTAGAACAAATAGCCGAAGAACAACAAATTACTTTATTTTCAGCAATACAACAAATAATATCTACAGATCATCCTTTAAAAAAAAAGTTAAAAACATTTCAAATAATATTTCAAGAATTATCAGAAGTTTTTTATAATCCTGGAATTTGTAATTTATCCAATGTTATTTTATTAATAGATGATATTATTGCTTATTCTCAATTTGTAAATAATGAAAAAAAAACTGCAAATGCAATGATCAAAAAAAATAAGCAAATGAATATTCATCTTGAGAGATTACAAAATATTTTATCTAATTTAGATCAAAAAAAAGAAGGTAACTTTATAGACCAATTAACTTCTTTTTTAAATAGTATTGCTTTATTTCAGGAAGCGGATAAAAGTAACGAAATATCTGATAACGTTATTCTTTCTTCTATTCATAAATCTAAAGGTTTGGAGTTTAAAATAGTTTTTGCTATTGGTTGGGAAGATTATGTTTTTCAAGATACAAATAATACTTTTAAACATAGTAAATTTAATAATGATAACTTATCATTTCAAGAAGAAAGACGTTTAGCTTACGTAGCGATCACTCGAGCCAGAGAACTTTTATATATTAGTAGCGTTATGGAACGTATATTTTTTGGTAAAATTATTAATACCCAACCTGTTAGGTTCATTGAAGAAATGAAGTTAAAAACTGTAAATAATGACCATAATATGCTTGCTCAAATAAAAAAAAATATAAATCATAATTTTTTTCCTCAAAAACCACGATTTTCTCCAAAACCTTTTACTTTATATAAAATAGGAGAGAAACTAAAGCATCCTCAATTTGGGATAGGTACTATTATTTCTTTGGAACATAATAAGGGGATGGTCTCAATGATTTTCCCAGTTCCGTATGGCATTAAAAAATTTAGTATGCAAAAATCATGTTTAATTAAATTAAAATAATCTTCAGATGTTGGCGTATTATTAATATTTTATTTTAATTTTTTCTTTAATAAAAGATTTGAAGTTTATTTTTTATCTAATTATTTCTTTGTTTGATTTAATTTTTAGTAAATCCAATTTTTTTTATTTTACTTTATCTTAAAGAGTCATTTTTGATTTCATTATTGAACAAATCTCTATAATATGAATTATTATATTATATATAAAATCATAATAAAATTTTTGATGAGAAATTTTGTTTATTAATAAATAATATTGAAATTATTTAGTATTTTTCAAAAAAAGGAGTTTATAATTTATTATGTATAATTTTAAAGGCACAGATTATCAGGCCATTATTAATCAAAAAAAAATAGTGTTAGTAGATTTTTACGCGACATGGTGTGAACCTTGTCGCAAATTAGAACCTATTTTAGAAGATATTGAACAGAACAACAAAGAAGTATTTTTTTGTAAATTAGATATAGATAAATATGATGATTTAGTGACACAGTATCAAGTCAAGAGTTTTCCTACTTTAATTTTATATTATAATGGTAAAGAAATTAAACGTCATTTAGGTTTTTGTTCTAAGAAAGAACTTTTAAATTTTTTAAAAATTTAAAAAAATAAAAATATGAATGGCGTATTTTTTGTTAACAAAAAAAGTGGTCAAACATCACATGATGTAGTTCAACAAATAAAAAAAAAATTTTCCTTACTGAAAGTAGGACACACAGGCACTTTAGATCCCTTAGCTGAAGGTCTTTTATTAATTTTAGTAGGCAAAGCTACAAAGTTAAATTTTTTATTTGATCAATTAGATAAAAAATATCAAGGCACTATCATTTTTAATCATGAATACGATACTTTAGATGTTAAAGGAAAATTAATAACCACAAAAAATCAAATACTTACAGATAATTTAATGAAAAAAGCTTTTGCCATCTTTCATCAAAAAAAATATCAACAAACACCACCAATGTATTCTGCTATAAAAATTAAAGGCCAAAAATTATATCATTTAGCTCGTAAGAATATCCAAATCGATATTCCTCCTCAAAGATTAGTTTTTATTTATCATTTAGAGCAAATATCTTCTTTAAAAGAGCAAACTGTAGACTTTTATGCACATGTGTCTAAAGGAACATACATTCGTAGTTTAGCCAGAGATATTGCGTCATATCTATCTACTTATGGAGCATTATCTCAACTTTGTAGAATAGCTATTGGACCTTATCAATTAACGCAAGCCAAAGATGTAGAACAAGTAACATTAAATTGTTTAATCCCTGCAAAAAATTTTTTTAGCAATTGTCCTCAAATAGTTTTAAACGATTATTTAATTAAATTAGTGAAAAATGGTATTTATTTAGATGAAAGACAAACGATTACTCAAAAACCTTTTATTGTGTTAGATAATCAAAAAAAATGGATTGCTTATTATGAAGTTATGGGTCCAAAACAATATGCTCCTAAATACTTTTTTTAGTATTTTAACAGGAAAATTATTTTTTGGCGTTGCGTATATTAAGTTAATGATTTTGTATGATATCAAATAAAGTATATTTAGGGACATTAAAATTTTTTTTAGTTTTTATTCTTTCTATCATTTATGAAATATGTGTTGAAAGTTCAGTTCAAGGGAAATCATTAACTATTTTTTAGCTATGATAAGTTTTTAATTAACATACTTTTTATAATGAAAAAAATAACTTTATTTAAAGTTGTTTTTTTGTATGAATATTTAATTGTTAGTTATAAAATTAGAAAATTTATTTTATTTTCGAATTACTCCTGTTTTGCGAGCTGCTTGTGCAACTGCTTTAGCTATTTCAGGAACAATTTTCTTTTCAAAAACTATTGGTAAGATATTATTTTCATTTAATTGGTTGTCAGGAATAATACTTGCTAAAGCGATTATAGCTGCTTTTTTCATTTCTAAATTAATAGTAGTAGCATGAGCATCTAAAGATCCGCGAAAAATCCCTGGAAAAGCTAAGATATTATTGATTTGATTAGGAAAATCAGAACGTCCAGTAGCGATTATACGTGCCCCTCCTTTTTTGGCTTCTTCTGGAAGAATTTCAGGTACAGGATTAGCTAAAGCAAAAACAATAGCATCTTTATTCATTGTAGATATTAATTGACTATTTAAAACATTTCCAGTAGAAACACCGATTACAATATCTTTATTTTTAATTACTTCTTCAAGTTTACCTTTTTCATTGTTTTTATTAGTCATAGCAGCAATTTTTTGTTGTTCGCTATTCATTTTCCATGTTTGATCTAAATGTAAAGGACCATTTTTGTCAAAAACAACAATATTTTTTACATTTAATAAAAGTAACATTCTAGTAATAGCAATACCAGCAGCACCAGCACCAATAATTAAAATTTCTATTTCTTCAATTTTTTTTTTTACTACTTTTAAAGCATTAAGAACACCTGCAGATACTACAATAGCTGTACCATGTTGGTCATCGTGTAATACAGGAATATCTAGTGTTTGTTTTAGTTTTTCTTCAATTTCGAAACATTCCGGGGATTTAATATCTTCTAAATTAATTGCACCAAAAACAGGAGAAATTTTTTGAGAGATGTTAATAATTTCTTCAGGATTTTTTGAATCAATACAAATGGGAAAAGCATCAATATCAGCGAATTTTTTAAATAAAATTACTTTACCTTCCATAACTGGAATTGAAGCTTTAGCACCGATATCTCCTAAACCTAAAACAGCTGTTCCGTTGGATATCACAGCCAAAGTATTTGATTTAAAAGTATATTTATAAACTTCTTGAGGGTTTTGACTAATTACTCGACAAGGCTCAGCAACTCCTGGCGTATAAGCTAACGCCAAATCTTGTAAATTGTTTATTTTTACTTTATTTTTAATAGCAACTTTGCCTTTGTTTTTTTCGTGAAATTTTAAAGCTTTTTCATATACATTCATGATTTGATAATCCTTTTTTATTTTTTTGATGATTTATAAAATAATATTATTTTTTTATTAAAATATTTATATTTTAAGTACTTTTATTTTATCACTTGTGCACAAAAATTGAATTTTGTATAAAATTTGTCCTAAATTAAAAATAATATAATTTTTTGGAGTTGATAAAACAAAAGAAGAAATAATGAAATTTGCAAAACATATTTATTATAACTCTAAAAATTAAAATTTTTTATTTTAATGAAAAATAATATGATGTTTTTTTATTTTTAAATTTTAATGATTGTTTGTTGGTTAATTTTTTAAAAATTCTATTTATTACAAAATTAAAATAAAAAAAGATCATAAGATCTTTATTTTTTTTATTCCTTATATGAGCAAACATATTTTAATATTTCCTATATAATATAAATTAATTTAAATATTTTTGATTTTATTCCGTAAAGTTATAGATTTTAATTGTAAACAATAAATAGTGTTTTGGATGAATTTTCTTGTGAGGAGAACATATATTAGTTTGGCGATTGAAGAATTCCCTAATATTCATATGGTTGAATTGTTTTTCTCTCAGAATTTTATTATTCTTTTAAGATTTGTCTTTTTAGAATAAAATTTTTTGACTCATTAATTATTTGGAAATAATTGATGGATATGATCTTTTTTATTTGATGAAGTGATATTTTAATGGATGTGAACTATTCCAAAACTTTAGACACTTTTTTGACTTTTTAAAAACTCTTGAAGACTAACTCTTAAGTTAGT
>NZ_JPSQ01000030.1 GCF_001189415.1 Candidatus Phytoplasma phoenicium | reverse complement strand
CTATTGAAGTCTAATAATATTATTTTCGATAAAAATATAATTACCTTCTTTGGTTTCGTTTAAATAATTCATATATTTTTTTAATAACGATTCATTTGTGAAAGGAATAACGCCGAAACATAACATCAAGCGTTGTGCTTCATGATTGCTTTTAACTAAAGATAAAATAGGTTCAGAAGGATGAAATTTAGAAATAGTTACCGCATCTTCTAAGTTATTCACTATAATAGCTTTAATAGGTGTTTTTAAGGCTAATTCTACACTATTCAATAAAATATGTTCTTTAGTATTTTTAGGTTCATACATTTGAGAAAGAAAAAAATAATCTACTACTTTTTCTGCTTGGTGATTAATTTTAGACATATATTGTACTGTTTCTAAAGGATATTTTCCTGCAGCGCTTTCCCCAGATAACATTGTAAACGTAGTTCCTTCTACTACAGCGTTAAAAACATCTGAGATTTCAGCTCTTGTAGGAAATGGATTTTTTTGCATCGATTCTAACATTTGAGTAGCAACAATAACAGGTTTTCCTTTTATTAAACATTTTTCAATTATTTGTTTTTGGTATATTGGTATTAATTCTATAGGAACTTCAATACCTAAATCACCTCTAGCTACCATAATACCATCTGATAATTTTATAATATCATCTAAATTATCAATACCTTCTTGATTTTCAATTTTAGAAATAATTTGAATATGTTTGTTTTGATATTGATTTAAAATTTGTTGAACATTTTTGACATCCTGTGCCCTACGTACAAAAGATGCTGCAATATAATCAAAATCTTGTTCAATAGCAAAAATAATATCTTGATGATCTTTAGGTGAAATAAATTCCATATTTAAATTAACATTAGGAACATTAATCCCACGACGTGATTTTACAACATGAGTGTTTTGTGCTTGCGTAATGATTTCTCTTTTATCGTTATCTTTTGCTTTAACTACCAAAGATAAATATCCATCATCAACATAAATTGTATCGTTGATTTTTATTTCATAGTATAAATGAGGATAAGTGACTGAAAATAAAGAAGAATTTCCTAAGACTTCTTGCATCGATATGGTTACTTGTGAGTTTTTTGTAATTGTAACTAAACCATCGAATTGATGTGTACGTATTTCTGGTCCTTTAGTATCTAACATTAAACCCACATGTGTATTTAATTCTTTACTAATTTTTCTAATTTTTTGTATAAGCATTTTTGTTTG
>NZ_JPSQ01000003.1 GCF_001189415.1 Candidatus Phytoplasma phoenicium | reverse complement strand
GTTGATTAATTTGTTGTGTTTTTTGTATTTTTTTATAATTGATTTTATGTTTTAATTCTGTTTTTAATGATTCAAAAGCATCATTTAAATTAGCTTCAATTAAATTATTTTTGTAATTAGTGTATTGAACTTTATGATTGATTTTTTGTCTAATATCCTTTATTTCCATATGTAATTGATTTTCAGTTTCTTTATAAAAAGTTATGATATTTTTGATATCAAATATATGCATTTGTTCAATAATTGATAAAAAATTATCGAAGTTCCATGTAATTATTTTTTGCGTCTGTTGTTGTAAGAATTTTTGTTGATGCACGGTATTATCATTGTATATTTTTTCTACTTGATTAAAAACACGATAATTCTGTAATTCTATTTGTTTAACATTTAATATAAAATTATTACACATAGCAGACCAATAAGATAATAATTTTTTTTTCCAAAACCATAAATAAAATTTATTTAAGTAATGATTTGATTTGTTTTGATAATTTCTAATATTAGAATAAACATGTGATATTTTAATTTGTAACTTATTATGATATTGTAACATGTTGTTCTGTTGTCTTTTTAATTTTTTTATTTTTTGATTATATGGTTGTTTTTGTTTAATATGTTTTTTTTGCAATTCAAACAATTCTTTTTTTAAATAAGTATAAAATTTTTCATACTTTTTAATTTTATCTTCTAACTCCAAAAATATTTGAGAATTGTTGTGATTATATTTTAATTTTATTTTATGTAGTTGATTATTTATCAAAGTCATTTTTTGATCATAATATTTTAGAATAATAAGATGTCGATTAATTTTTTGCTGCAAAATAAAATCTTCTAATAAAAAATATTTTTTTTGTAATAAAAAATGATAATAAAATTGTTTTTCTTGGAAATTATCCATAAAATTTTTTATTAATTGTTGTAAAGATGTGAAAATATCTTCGGAAAAATAATTCAAATGATTATCAACATGTTTAGAAACAAATATATCAATAATTTTTTTTTCAAAATATTGTCATCAATTATTAGCATATTTATTCTTGTTAGCATTATATGATTTATGATTTCTTAATAGTTCTTCAGTATATAAATAACCAATGTATTTAGCTTCTAAACGAGATTTAATAGCATCATCAATTTTATTAAAATGATTAGTAGCGGCAATAAAACAAATAGGATTGTCTGGATCAGTTTTAACACCATCTATTTCAGTTAAAAATAAATTAGTTTTTTTAGCATCTCCTTCTTCTAATTTTTCTGATGTTCTAGATTTAAGAACTTCTTCAGCTTCATCAACAAAAACAACAGAAGGACTATTTCGTCTAGCTTTTTTAAATTCATCTTCTATTTCTTTCATACTATTAGAGGGGACAATAGCAAAAAAAGGTAATCCAGATTCTTTAGCAAAAACCTGAGCTAAAAAAGTTTTTCCTGTTCCTGGAGGGCCATATAACAAAATACCTTTTTGTGTTTTTTTTAAACCCATAGATTTATATAAATCTTTATGCAGCAAATAATCTAAAACTTCTTTTAATTGTGAAATAATTGGTTTCATCCCAATAACATTTTTAAAACCCGGAAAATCTTTTGTATTCTTCATAAATTGTTGAGCCAATCGAGAATCTTCTGTTGTTAATTGTTGTTTTTGTTTATTTTGTATTTTCATCCAAATATCAAGATTTTTATTCAATTTATCTACTATTAAATTTTGTGTCTCAATAGTTGATTTAAAAAATTCTGTATAGGCTTGTGTATATCCTATCGCTAATTCAACTTTTTTTTCTTGTGAATATAATTGTTCACTCAACATTTTAATTTGAGTTTGTTTTTCTGCTATTTCCGTAATATATAGTTGTTTTTGCTTTTCAGTTAAATTATGTGATGCTTGAATTTCTTTTTTTAAATCTAATAATTTTAAATCGGATTGTTGTAATTGTTTCCTTATTTCTAATAATTGTGTTTTTTGTGTAGAGACAATTTGAAATTCTAAATTAAGTTTATTTTTGAAATGTAAAATTTCTTCTTTTAACTTTTTTATTTGTTCTTCTGATAAATTTTCTTTGGTGTTGATTTCTTCTTCTTTTTGTTGAATAAGTAAATTAAGTGCATCAATTCGTTGATCATATTGCTTAATCAAATCAATTTGTTCTGTTAATGATAAAGTTGTCACTAGACGTTTTTGTTTATACTGTTCATAAATTTGATGTTTTTTCGTTTTTTGAGGAGAATCAAAAACTACACAAATATAATCTTTTGTATAAGAAGTTAAGATTTTTTTAAACATATTGATAAAAACAATCAATGCATTAATATTTTCACCCTGATAGTTTTGCATTAAAATTGTTTTTTTATAAGCGGTAGCATAATAAGCTCGAAAAACCAAAGAATTACCATCTACCAAAACTAAACGTTCCATACTTCTTACGACAACTCTCTCTTTCATTAGATTTTAAATTGAACTTTAATAATATACCTCCTCTTAAAAGATTGATTTTTTTTATTTTTAAAATTATTTTGAGATATTTTCATATCATTATGATTTTAATTTATCATCATTTCAATACATTTTCCTTATATTTTCGCCATCATAAAATCTCCGAAAATTATTTATGATTAAAAATAATTCATATATAAAATTAAAATGGTTAATAAGAAAAACAACTTTGATAATGCAAAAAATTTGATAATTTATAACTATTATGTAACTACTTATTTCTATTTTTTCAGAAATGAACCATTTTAATTAATAAATTTATTTAATAAATTTTCTGGATTAAAAACATCATTTTCATCATCTTTGAAATTTCCTATTTGTTTAGCTATTTGTTTTTGTTTTTGAATAAATTGGATTAAAGAATAGATATCGTTTAATTTATGACCTGAACCTTGAGAAATACGATTGCGTCTTCTATTATTATTTGCAATTAATTGAGGTTGTTGTTTTTCCTCTTTAGTCATACTATTAATAATTGATTGAAAACGTTTTAAAATATCTTCTTCTATGATAGGCATATTTTTCATTTTGGAACCTAATCCTGGAATAAATTGTAATATTTTTTTCATAGAACCCATTTTTTTTAAAAGTTTTAATTGTTTTTCTAAATCGTAATAATTATAATCATTTTTCAATAAACTATGTAATGTGTTTTTATCTTGTTCAGTATTAATTTTATCTTCTACATTTTCAATTAAGGTTAATAAATCGCCCATATTTAATAATCTAGACACTATACGTTCAGGATAAAAAATTTCAAAATTATCATCATTATGTTTTTCTGAAGAAGAAATAAATTTGATAGGCAGTTGAGTCATATATTTAATTGATAAAGCTACTCCTCCTTTGATATCTGCATCCATTTTGGTTAAAATCACTCCTGTAGCATTTAATTGTTGATGAAAACTTTGGACAATATTGACTGATTGTTGTCCTAAAAGAGCATCAACAACAATCAATATTTCAGAAGGATTAGCAATTTTTTTAATTTGTTGAATTTCTTCTATCATTTCAGATTCAATAGATAAACGACCAGCTGTATCTATAATCACTGTTTCAAATCCATTATACATAGCATGTTGTAAACCATTACGTACAATATTCAAAACATTTTCATTGTTTTGAAAAAAAACTTCAATATTAATTTGTTTTCCTATATTTATTAATTGTTCGATAGCACCAAATCGATAAATATCAGCTGCAATGAGTAAAACTTTTTTTTGATATTTACGATTAATTAAAAAAGATAATTTACCTGCATTAGTAGTTTTTCCACTTCCTTGTAATCCTATTAACATGATGGTATCAAATGAATTATTTAATTGAAGTGGTATATTTTTAATACCTAAAATTTCTACTAAAGTATCTTTAATTATTTTAATCACTTGTTCTTGTGCATCTAATTTATGGACCACTCGTTGATTTAAAGTTTTTTGTTGAATCAAATGATTAAATTTGGCAATGACTTCATAATTAACATCAGCTTCAATAAAAGATAAACGTATATCCTCCATAATAGTTTCAATGTCTTGTTGTTTAATATATTTTTTCCCTTTAATTTTATCCATAATCTTTTTAAAACCATCTTTTAAAAAACTCATTATATACTCTTCGCCTTTCACATATAATTTTATTCGTGTTCTGTCGAGACTTTCTTATAAATTGTTTTGCTTTTCAGTAAAGAATCCTTCTATATAATGATTAATATCAAAAGTCATCAAATCTTCTGCCTTTTCCCCCACGCCAATATATTTAGTCTCTAAATTATAAAGGTGTTTAATAGATAAAATTAAACCTGCTTTTGAAATATTATCAAATTTTGTTAAAATAACATTATTTAAAGTCAAAGATTGGTTAAAATTTTCTACTTGTTGTAAACTATTTTGACCCATCATAGAATCTAAAATTAAAAAATTTTTATTAATCATGTTGGAGAAATATTTATTAATAATTTTTTTAATTTTCTCTAATTCTTTCATCAAATTTATATTGTTTTGTAATCTTCCTGAAGTATCAAATAAAATAACATCAAATTTTTGATTTTGCGCATAATTTAAAGCATCAAATAATATTTTTGAAGGAGAAATTTTAGTTGTTACATTTTTATGAAAAAAAACTTCATTTTTTGTTTTTTCGCTCCATGATTTTAATTGTTCTACAGCTCCTATGCGAAAAGTATCACCCGCTACTAAAAGTACTTTTTTACCTTCTTTTTTTAATTTAAAAGCAATTTTACCAATAGTAGTTGTTTTCCCCACGCCATTTACTCCCACAAATAAATGTATTTGAGGAGATTGATTCTTTTTTGGGTCAGAAAAAGATTTTTCTTGAGTTTTATAATCATTTTTTTTATAAAAACTTAAAATTTCTTTTTTGATCCAACACAATATAGAAGAATCGTTGTGTATTGGTTTTTGATTCATTTTTTTTTTCAAATGCGAGATTAAATCTTTAGCAGTTTGTAACCCCATATCTAATTTAATAAATAAAATTTCTAATTCTTGTAGTAAATCTATATCAATAACATTTTTTTTTTTAATCTTATTAACCCATTGAAGTAAATTCATTTCAATATCATGGATGCCTAAAATTTTTTTAGGTTGTTGTTTTTGTTGAAATATTTTTTTCAAGAAATCAAACATAATTAATTACAATACCTTCGCCTTTTTAAAAATTTTAAATTTCCGTTTCAAAAAATATCAAAAATATATAAAATCGATTTTTTCTATAAATTTGGTTTAATAAGCGCATAAAAATTTAATATAAAAATAAAATTTTTGTGATAATTATTTTTTTTCATCAACTTTTTTGGGTTGTTTGTTTTTTCTTTTAAAGAAACAATATTTTTACATTGTTGACATTTACTACAACATAAAAAATAACAATAACTACCTTTGCGTATTATTATTAAAAAATCATTGCAAAGAGAACATTTGTATTTCACCATGACAGGTGGAGTTTTTTTAATATTTTGTTTAGCAACTAATAAAAATTGTTCAAATTGATTATAAAAATCCTTTAACAATGTTATTCTATCAATTTTTCCATTATAAATATCATCTAATTGTTGTTCAATTTGAACTGTATAATGAGTGTTAATAATAGAAGGAAAAAATTTATCTAAAAGTTTGACAATAGATATCCCTCTTTCTGTACAAACAAATTCTTTATCTTTGATTTCAACATAAAAACATTTTTTTAAAGTTTCGATAATTTTACTATAAGTAGACGGACAGGCAATTTTTAAACGTTTTAATTCCTTAATTAAAGAAGCTTCCGTAAAGCGAGATGTGGTGATTGGTGTAATCTCTTTTTTTAGACTTTTAATTTTCTGTGGGATATATAATTTGTTTAATTCCAAAGAAGGCCAAAATATATTTTTAAAATGATTATCGAAACTTTTATAATAACCATCAAAATTTATTTGATTATCTTCTGCAACAAAATATATTATTGAACAGTAAAAAATATTGAGTTTTTTGAATCATCGCTTTAGAACATCATACTCGCTATGGTAAGTTGATAAATGATATTATATAAAGAACATTCATATTTATTTAAGTATTGTTTTAACTTATCAGGCGCTTGTGTAATATCAGTAGGGTGAATGGTTTAATGTGAATTTTGACTATTATTGTTTTTATGTTTGTAATACAACTTAACATATTTTTGAACATATTTATTTTTGATAAATTCTTGAGTTGTTTGCATAAATAAAAGTAAGAATCGGTATGAATTTGTTCTCATATAAGTAATTAATCCTGATAATTTTCCTTCTATTTCGATCCCTTCATAAAATTTTTGAGTATTTATCATAGTTTGTTTGGAATTTATCGACAAATGTTTGAAAGATTTTTGTTGTAAAGTTTATGTGATAAAAGGTTTAGGCGATTCACTCGTAACTATATTAGTTTTGATTTCGATCCAACATAAAGGATCTTTTTTTGATTTTAGAAAAAATTTCCTGTGCTTCCATTTCTTTAATTTTATGATTTTTAAGTTTAACGACTAAATTTATTTAAAAGTGTTTAAAAATAACTCTAATCAAATGGGGGGATACTTCGGGTATGAATTTTTGTCTTTTTTCTTCCAAATTTACAATTAATTTTAAAGCTACTGATAATTTTTAACTTGACCTGCGGATTTAGATTTAATTCTTTGCACTAAACCTGATAATTTAAAACCAATGATGCAATCTCTATAATATTCTACGAGTTTCTTGAAAAAATACTAAAGACTATTTGATCAGACATGGTTTTTGAAAAACTTCTTTGACAACATTTTTAGTAATTTCATTAAAAACGATACGATTTTTATCATTTTTATCTAATTTTAATACTTGAGCTAAATACCCAAGAAATAGCTTCCTCCTTCACGAACTAAATCAGTGGTTAAAAAAAACTTATTTACGTTTCTTTTTTTTAATTAATTGTTCAACTAATTTTTTTTGAGGGATAATGCGATAATCAGGTTGAAAATCTTTTTTAATATTAACTCCTAAACAATCTTTTACTTTAAAAGATAAATATCTAATATGACCTTTAGAACATAAAAATAAAATTTCATTATTAAAATAACTATTAATAATTTTAGCTTTCGATGGAGACTCTTAAAATAATAACTTTTTATTTCATATTAACTAAACAACCTCATAAAATATTTTTTTAAAAATATTTCTCTCACAATAATAAAGAAATTAAATTAATATCAAAATTTACTTTTGTAATTTTTTCTTTTTTAATTTTATTTAAAATAATAAAAAACATTTTATTAGGTGTTAAAAGATTCTTATTTTTTTGGTTAATGACCTGAAATAAATTTTTTTGTTGTGTTTCTTTTTTAGTTAAAGCAAATAATTTTTCTAAATTTTGTGGATAATATTTTTGAAAAAAAGATAAAACATATTCTAAAAGTTCTGTTGTAGAAAAAAGAGTTTCTTTAATACAACTACATAAAGCTAAAGAATAACCTACTAAAGGATTAGTAATTTTAGGATATAAAATGCCAGGAGTATCCATTAATCTGATATTATCAGATAAATTAATCCATTGTAATTGTTTAGTTATACCAGGAGTATTAGCTGTAATCATGGCTTTTCTTTGGGATAAAACATTAATTAAAGTTGATTTACCTACATTCGGAATACCAACTACCATTAACTTTAAAATTTTTGGGTAATTAGGCATATAATGACATAAAATTTGTTTAACACGTGGCAATAGACAATGTATATTTTTTTTATATTTAACATCAATAAATAAATAAGGAAATTGTTTTCGTTGTAAAAATTCTATAAAAAATTTATTTTGTTTTTCATCTGCTAAAGAAGATTTATTTAATAAAATTAAAAAAGGTTTATTGTTTAAACTTTTTAACAATTCCCAATTAATACTAGAAAAAGGTATACGAGCATCTAAGATTACTAATAAGCAATTCACTAATTTTAATTTTGTTTGTATCTCACGTAAACTTTTTTTCATATGACCAGGAAACCAATGAATTTTAGTCATCAATATCTCCTCTTTTAAACTTTTGTTATTGACATTATTACTTTATTTTACTTTTGTTTGGGCATCTAGTTCTGTTCTTAATTCATCCAAAAAATTCTGTAACTCTTGTGTTGTATCTTGTTCGCCTTTAAAAAGTTGCTTACTATAAACTTTATATAATTCTTCGCCAACAATTAAAATAATAGCGCAACCTATTTTATTAAAAATAGTTTTATAAATCTTATTTAAAAATAATTTTTTTGTCCAATGCAAAGGATTAAAGCAATTAACAGTATTCAAACAAATATTTAATAATTTATGCGTTTTTTTTGTTTTTTCTATATATTTTTGATCTATTAATTTTTGTTTTAAAATTATAATTCTTCTAAGTGTCATTTTTTTAAAAATAAAAATTATTTTTTGATCGAATAATTTTTCTATACGTTCATGAATATATTTTATTAAAGCTAAACTTTCATCAATAGTTAATTCTAAATAAGGAAATGGCGAATTAGGATAAAAATCACAAGCAATCTGTAAAGCTAAAGATTGGGAGTTACGTAACAAAGAATCGAAAAATTCATTTTTTTTTTGTTGAATATCTTTTGTAAACTGATTTTGTGTTTTTAAAATTAAATCATTAACTTGAGAATATTTTTTTTCATTGTTTTCTGTTTTTAAACTATAAAATTTTTTGTTAAAGTTTTTTAATAAACAAAAAATATAAATTAAAAAACAAATAAAAAAACCACAAAAGAACCCAGAAAAAAAAATCAAAAAATTTTTTACATGTCCTATGAAAGGCAAAAACTTATCCATAATAGACCACCACATTTTCCAAACTCCCAAATTATTTTAATTTTTTACTCATTCTCTTTTATTTTCATTAAAAAGCAAAAATTTTGATGAAATAAAACACCCATCCAATACAATAATTTCGGCAATTAACTAAAAAAATTTTTTATACTTTTTATTATATATTTTTTTATATAATTATTTATAATTTTATTATATTTCTTTTAACCCTAAATATAAATATTTTTGTTGTCCCAAAGTTTTATTAAAATATAACCGAGGAATAAAAATAATGGTGTTATTTTGATCTACTACTAACCATAACAAATTCCTTTGCAAAGTAGTTATTTTATTATTGATTAAAAATTTTTTTAATTTTTGTGACCCAAAAGAAAAATGTAATATATCCCCAGGTTGTCTTTGTCGAAGATAAAAAGGAGGGAGCAACATGCCTTCATCATAAAATATAATTTGTTTGATAGTGCAAAAAGATAATAATTGTATATTAATACAACTATATAATAAAGGTTTTGCTTTCTTTTTTAAAAGCATAGCATCAAGTTGTGAATGCATTTGAAAAAAAAACTTATCATATTCTTTAATTAAATACCATTTTTTATTTAAATACCATTTATTATTAGGTTTTTTATAATTACATAAACCTTCAATAATGTTGGAAATAAGTTCAAAATTGGCGATAATTTGTTTAGCTTCTAATAAACATAAAAGAATATTTTTTTGAATTGTCACATGCAACTGTAAAAAAGCTTTTAATTCAAAATAATTAGATTTTTGTTGTTTCAAAAAAACATTAGTAAGTTTCGTAATTAAATCACTAGATTCTTGTATTTGCAAATGAAAATGTTTTATCTTTTTCAAAAAATTTCCCATAGTTTTCAATTTGGGTATGATATGATGCCGAATTTTATTTCTAGTATAAAAATCCAAGTTATTAGTGCTATC
Organism: Candidatus Phytoplasma phoenicium; assembly: GCF_001189415.1. Lineage (GTDB taxonomy): Bacteria > Bacillota_I > Bacilli_A > Acholeplasmatales > Acholeplasmataceae > Phytoplasma > Phytoplasma phoenicium. The sequence continues at coordinate 2,400 of NZ_JPSQ01000003.1, read as the reverse complement.
TTCTAAAAAAGGGATATTATTTTGTTGAGCATAATTTTTAATAGTTTGTTTGGAAAGATATAAAAAAGGTTTTAACCAAATAAAATTTTGCAAAACATACGAACTCTTCATGCCGCTATAACCCAATAAAGAACTGCCTCTTAATATTTTCATGAAAATAGTTTCTGCTAAATCATCTAAATGATGAGCAGTTATTATATAATGTGTTTTGTATTGCGAAGCTACTTGTTTTAAAATAGTTTGTCTAGCTAATCTGGCATTATTTTGAAAATTATTGGTTTCAAGTGTAGTTAATTGAAAAGAATGTAACGGTATGTTTTTAGTTTTACAATATTGTTCAATTAAAAGTTTATCTTTAAAAGAATCTTTTCTTTGGCAGTGATCAAAATAAACTACTATTAAACAAAATTGGCGATGATATAAAAAATCTAATAAAACCATAGAATCAACGCCGCCACTCACAGAGATAATATAAATATTTTTATGTTCTAATTTTATAGCCAAATGAATTTTCACAAAATTATTCTTTCCAAAAATTTTATTTTTTAGAAATTTTATCAAAATGCAGTTTTAAAATTTCCATTTGTTCTGGTTCCACTATATTTGGTGTACCAAATATTAAATCTTGTGCACTTTGTGTTTTAGGGAAAGCAATAACATCTTTGATATTATTAGTTTTAGTCAATAACATAACTAAACGATCTAAACCTAAAGCGATGCCGCCATGAGGAGGTGTACCATAACTCAATGCTTCGATAAAAAAACCAAAACGTTTTTTAATTTCTTCTGGTTTAAAACCTAATGTCTTAAAAATAATTTCTTGTTCTTCTGGATTATAATTTCTTAAAGAACCACCGCCCACTTCAAAACCATTCCAAATTAAATCATAAGCTTTAGCTTTTACATTATGAGGTTGTTCGTTAATTAAATATAAATTCTCAGCAGCTGTAAAAGGATGATGCATTGAAGAATAACGACTTTCTTGTTTATTCCATTCTAACAAAGGGAAATCTACAATCCATAACAAAGATTCTTGCGAAGGTTCAATTAAATGACAAATTTGTCCTAATTTATTTCTTAAAAAACCTAAAGTTTTTAATAAATATTCTAAATCATGATTATCTTGTACTATATCAGAAATTAAAAAACAACTTTCACCTTCTGCTAAAAAAGTATCATTGGTAATAAATTTGTTCAAATAACCTTTTAACTTATGATTTTCTTTCATTAAAAATTGTAAATCTAAATGATTTTGTGTTTTAATTAATTTTTTATATTCATTTATTGTCTTATTTGAAACAATAATTATATTGGTTTGACTTGCGGTTAATTTAATTCCTTTAACGATTCTTTGGCCCGATTTATTTATTAGATTAGTGGTTGCAAAATAAGATGTAAAATCTTCGATATGTAATTGAAAACGTAAATCAGGTTTATCCGTTCCATAAGTATTTAAAGCATGATGATAAGTCATACGAGGTAATGGAATAGTCAAAGATTTTTGCCAACACATTTGAAACAAATTAACTATAATTTCTTCTATTAAACCCATAATTTCTTCTTGGCTCAAAAAAGAAGCTTCAATATCTACTTGTGTAAATTCTGGTTGGCGATCTGATCTTAAATCTTCATCACGAAAACAACGCGCTATTTGAAAATATCTTTCAAATCCTGCAATCATATATAATTGTTTAAAAAGTTGTGGTGATTGAGGCAAAGCATAAAAATGATGAGGATGAATACGTGAAGGAACTAAATAATCTCTTGCGCCTTCAGGAGTTGATTTCGAAAGAATAGGAGTTTCTAATTCTAAAAAATAATTTTTTAAAAGGGTTTGTCTAATAATTTGAGTGATTTTGTGTCGTTGTAATAAATAATATTTAGCTTCATTTCTTCTTAAATCTAAATAACGATATTTTAAACGTTGTTCTTCAAACACCTCATTTTTTTCTAAAATATTTAATGGTAAAGGATGTGCTTGAGATAAAACTTTCCATCGATCAATTAAAATCTCTATTTCTCCTGTTTTTAAATTATAATTTTTATTAATTCTTTCAACAACTAATCCTTTAATTTCCACAACGCTTTCGATTTTAACTCCTACAATTTCCGCATATTGTGGATGTTGATTATCAACTACAAGTTGGATAATCCCTGAGAGATCTCTCAAAACTAAAAAAATTTTATTTCCTAAATTTCTTTTTCTTGCTATCCAACCTTTTAAAAGTACTATTTGTCCTTGATTTAATAAAGTTAGCTCATTATTGGCCAAAATATATTTGTTATTCATTTAGTTAATTCCTTTTTGCAAAAATTAATTATTTCTTCTGGTTTTAAAGTATATTTTTTTTTTAAAGAAATATTTTTAATAGTATATTTGATTTGGTTGTTATGCAACGA
>NZ_JPSQ01000029.1 GCF_001189415.1 Candidatus Phytoplasma phoenicium | reverse complement strand
AAATTCAAAATATTTTAAAAAATGTAAAAATTATATTTACTTCCAGTGAAAATAAAAAAATTTATATTGGTAAAACTGTTTATTTAAAATTTTTAAATACTTCAGAACCAAATCAATTAGTGTATTTGGTAGGAGCATTGGAAGCAGATCCTTTTGAAAATAAAATTTCTATTGAATCACCTTTAGGACAAAGTTTAAAAGGTTGCGAGGCAGGCGATCAAGTTTTAGTCAAAACAGAAAAAGGAAAAAATTTTAAAGTAGAAATTTTGAAAGTAGAATAGGGTTATTAAAATATTTTTATGAAATATGATTATAAATATATACCGAAATTTTATTATGATTCTATTTTCGACATTCCTTATGATATGTTTTATCAACAAGGCATTAAAGCTTTATTATTTGATTTAGATAATACTTTAATTTTACCTAAAGTCACGAAAATAGACGACCATATTCAATTTTTTCTTCAAAAAATTAGCTTAAAATTTAAGGTAGGTATTCTTTCTAATGCAAGACTCAAAAAACAACAAAAAATTTTGAATAATAATTATTTTTATATTGGTTTAAAATGGTATCACAAAAAACCATCAAAATGGGGTTTTATGCAATCATTAGAATTTATGAATGTCAGTTGTGAACAAGCTATAATGATAGGAGATCAATTAACTACAGATGTGTTAGGAGCTAATAAAATGAAAATTATTTCTATTTTGGTAAAACCTTTGAATCGGAATAACGAATTTTTGATTACTAAGTTTCGTCGTTTTGTTATCGAACGCCCTTTTATTAATAAAATTAAAAAAGAAAATTTTAAACTTTATCAACAAAAATTTCAAAATTTTATAAAATGAAAAAAATAGCGTATGTGTTTAATAAATAATATCCTTCACAAAGTTAATAATAAATTTAGAAATGATTTGATGCGTTTAAATCATATTTTAGGTGTTTATCGAAAATCTATCCAATTAGCTCGTTTGCACAAAGTTAATACTATGAAGGCACAAATCTCTGCTTTGTTTCATGATTATACTAAAAATGAATCTTTGGATTTTCATTTAGCATTATTAAAACCACAAATTATTAATCAATATAAACATATTCCTTTTGTTTATCATGCTTTTAGTGCAGCAGAGTTATTAAAAAAAGAATTTGGTATCACAGATGTTATTATTTTAAATGCTATCCGAAAACATGTCATCGGTCATTTAAAAATGAATAAATTAGATAAAATTATTTTTTTAAGTGATAAATTAGAAAATAGTCGTGATTTTCCACAAATTAGTTATTTTCGTCAATTATCTTTAGAAAATTTAGATAAAGCCATTTATAAAGTTTTAGAATCTAACCTCCATTACTATAAAAATAAACATAATAAAGTTTGTGTGGAACAATTAATTATTTTTAAATTTTTTCAACAAAAATTAAGATATTAATTTATTCAAAAAACATAGCGTGAAAAATATGTTGAAGATTATCGCAGGAAAATATAAAGGTTTAAAATTATCTTTAGTGCCATCCATTAAAACTAAACCAACTTCGCACTTAATACGGAAAGTTTTATTTGATACTATTGGTAATTTACATGATATGAAAAAAGTATTAGATTTATTTTCTGGTTCTGGAGCTTGCGCTTTTGAAGCTTTGAGTAGAGATGCGCAAAGTATTTATTTGGTAGATAATTTATGGATAGCTTATCAAACCATGAAAAAAAATAAGAAAAAATTAAATTTAACAAATATGCAAGCTCAGCTTTTTTATGGTAACGCTTTTAAAATATTATGTCGTTTTATTGAACAAAAATTAATTTTTGATCTTATTATTTTAGATCCTCCTTATGAAAAATATTCTTATATTACTTTGTTTAAAAATTTAGATATTATTACAACATTAAAAAGTTGGGTAGTGTATGAAACTTTTCATCGTAATTTATTGCCTCAAAATATTTATTCTTTTTCTTTGATTAAAAATAAAAAATATGGTAGTAAAAAGCTTTATTTTTATCAAAAAATTTACGTTTAGTATTGTTTAGTTTATTGTTTTTTGAGTTATAATAAAATTGAATTTATTAAATAACTTTTTAAAATTATAAAAGGAAAATAGTTGAAAAGATGCCAGGTATATTTATATTTATTTTAGCTTTATGTTTAGGAGCAGTTATAGGTGGGTTTTGTACTTTTCATTGGTTTAAAAAATATTTGGAAAAAAATCCTCCTATTACAGAAAGTCAAATCAAAACTATGTTTAAACAAATGGGGAGGACACCTGGAGAAAAACAAATTAAACAAATTATGTCGAATTTGAAAGGTAAAAAATAAAAAGGTTTATCAAAAATGTCAGGTATCAATTTAATATTTCTTTTGATGGTGCTTTCTATTTTGATTTTTTGTGCGGAATATTTTTTTGATAATAAATATCGAAATTATAAAATTACCAAATTTTTATTAAATTGCGATGATTTAGAAAAAGAAGTTTTAAAAACTATTTTTAAGAATAAATTGCAAGAATTACCTTTAACCAAAAATTCACCAATTACAAAAAAATTTGTAAATTTAAAAATCTTATTTAAAGCCAAAGATGATCCTAAAAATACTTTGCACTCTATTTATTTTTTGAATAGCAAGGTTTTAAGATTGGTTTCTCAATCGCCTCAATTAAAAACCCTTTATTTATAAATTATTTATTCTATTTATTTAATTTAATTTTTGAGATAATATTTATCGAAGAGATTGAATATAAAAATTTAATTTTTACAGAAAGAAAGAGATAATTATAATGAGTTTATTAAAAATTATGGCTTATCATGAAAATAAATTTAATGATATAGGAATTGTTAAAAATGGCTTAAAAACTAAATTAACGTCAGCATTGATGAACGAACCAAATAATTATACACCACCTAACGAGTTATTTTGTTTATCTTTGGTTATTTGTTTTTATAAAACTATGAAAAAATATTTGTCTATAAAAAACAACATCTTTAATGATGTTAGTGTACAAGTTTTATGTCAAAATTGTAAAGATACACAAGGTTTTTATTTTAAGATCGAATTGTTGTGTGGTATCGCTAATTTTTCTTTAGAAGAAACTCATGAAATTATTAATTTAGTTCACCAAAAATGTCCTGTTTCTAGAATGTTAAATCATTACCCTCATATTACTTTAACACCTATCGCTTACAC
>NZ_JPSQ01000028.1 GCF_001189415.1 Candidatus Phytoplasma phoenicium | reverse complement strand
AACATAAGGTTTAGTTTTTAAAGCTAACTGATAAGTATAATTATTTTCTTCTTTTTTCAATTGTAAATATTTATAAACTATCATTAAATCTTTATCTTCAAATTGTAAATTTTTAGTTTCTATATTATTTGAAATATAATTTTTAATATCTCTTAGATTAGGTTTATCAAATGCACACATAATTTCATTTTCCTTTTTTTAATTATCCAAGATTAATTCTTTTTTAGCATCATCTAACCATTTAGGGTTATTTTGTTTATTTTTTGTATAATGATAATTTTTTTGTTCTTCCATTAAAAAATCATAAGCTGTTTCTGTAGAAATAATTCCTTTTTGTAACCAAGAATTAAGAATAGTTTGAAAATAATTATAAGCTGGAACAATATTATTATGGTGTGGTTTTAATTTAAAAACATACATTAATAAAGCATTAATAACTCCGTTTTCAACATTATTTTTATTATGTAAACTTAGAACAATATCATATAAACTAGAACAAAAAAACTTGCTTTTTCCAAAAGTATTAATAATACGATGAGGGTGAGTATTTTTTAAATAAAAAATCATTTCATTCTCTTTATCGCTAAAATCTTTTGTATTAACAATTTTAATTTTATCTTTTTTCAAATATTTTCTTTTAATCGTAGTTGTTAAAATGCTTAAATCTACTTCTTCTTCATAATTATATTGAAAACTTTCTTGATACAAGGATATCATTTCTTTTGGTTTAATCTCATAAATAAAAGCTATTTTAGTTATAAAATCAATATTTTTCCATTCTAGTAAAAAAGGTTGTTGAAAACGTTCTGGTAAACCATTAATAAATGATTCATATTCAAAATATTGTTGAAATATTAAATTTTTTTGGTTGTCTGAAGAATGAGTTTTGGTGTAATGAAGAATAGTTTTTTGTAAATTAATTTTTTTGAAATTATAAATTTCAGGAAAAGTTTTACTAATTTTCTTATAACTCTTTAAATCAATTTGATTTTTTGATGTCAAACATATTGATTGAAGATTGGTATAAATAACTTCTCCTACCTCACTTAACAAAAATTGATTTAAAATCGGATCTTGAAAAAATTTTTTTTCTTTTAAAGGAGAATGCAAAACATATATTTTTTCTTGAAGAGAATTTTCAAAAGTATCTAATAGGTTAACAATTTCTAATTTTTCTTTTATTTTCAAAAATTTTTTTGCATCTATATTTAAAATATCAAATAAAAATTGATGCATATATTGTTTAGAATTCGAAGATAAAGAAGTTTGGTGTAAAAAATAAAGAGTATTATAAAGCCCTAAAGCGTTGCTACCTACTAAAGGTTGATATAATAAAGTTAAATTTTTTTGTTCTTCAGGTAATAAAATATTTTGTATTTGAATACGGAAATTTTTCCAAACAAAACTCATAAAATCACCTTTACTAAAAAATAACTAGCAAAAAAATATTTTATAATTTATATTTTTTGACACTGTTCACAAAAATACGAACTTCTCCCATTTATTTTAATTTTTTGAATTAATTTTGGACAAAAATAACATTTTTGTTTGTCTTTGCCATACACTAAAAGTTGTTTTTGAAAATTTCCTTTGACTCCTAGTACCTCAAAAGTGCTAATCGAAGTTCCGCCTGCTTCAATTGCTTTAGTCAAAACTTTTTTCGTTTTATTTAAAAGTTCACGAACTTTTTCTAATATCAACTTATTAGCTTTCATCTCAGGATGAATTTGAGTTAAAAATAAGATTTCGCTAGCATAAATATTACCGATGCCTGAAATAATTTTTTGATTTAATAATGCTTGTTTAATATTAATAGTGCTGCTTTTTTGTAATTTTTGATAAAAAGTTTCAAGAGAAATTGAAAAAGGATCTGGAGCTAATTGACACAATTTACTTTCTTTCAAATATTTATCTTTTTTATAAAGATTAAAACGAGCAAATTTACGAAAATCATAAAAACGAAAGACTAAATTATTTTCTAGAAAAAGACGAAAATGCTCATGTTTATCTTGAACAGGAGCACATTGACTAGTTAGATGAAGATAAATTTTTCCTTCCATTCTTAAATGTCCTACTAAAACCCATTCATTACTTAAAAAAAATAATAAAAA
>NZ_JPSQ01000027.1 GCF_001189415.1 Candidatus Phytoplasma phoenicium | reverse complement strand
TTATAAATTTTTTAAATAATAAGAAATATGTAGCAGAATGTTTTGTTTTAAATGATAATCATTCAATTTCAGGTAGAATTGAAAATAAATTTAATCAATTAATTTACAATATAACTGATGAAGATGATAAAATTTCATTAATTTTATTTGTATTAAAAGAAAATTTTGAACCAATAACAATTTTTGAAAAAATTAAAGAAGCTATTAAAAAACAAAGTATCGAAGGAAAATTCATTGATTTAAAAGAAAAATATAAAAATAAAGTTTGGATTTTAAAGGTTCAAATAAAAAAATATCCTGGATTAGAATTATATATTCATATTTGCATTTATCATTTTTTTTATGATTATAATTATTCTAAATTTCAAAAATAAAGCCAAAAAAAAAAAAAAACATAATTTTTAATTTTCTTTTGATATATTTTTTTTAAAAATATAATTTATTAAAATTAAATTTTAACCCAGAGACCCTCATTACGAGAATCTTTTTTTATATCTATTTTTCCTTAGCCACTTTTTAAGTGTTTTTATTTTTTTAAACATGTTAGGAGTAAAATAAATGAATTATCAAAATAAAATAAAACACATCCAAACTCATTTTTCCATGTCTGTTTTATTAAAAAAATTAAATATAATCCCTCTAAATTTCAACATCAAATATCGTTTTCCTTGTCCCATCCATCAAGGACAAAACCCAACTTGTTGTCATTTCGCTTCAACTAATAAAATTCATTGTTGGAAATGTGGTCGAGATTATGATATTATTGATGTTTATATGGCTATTAGTCATATTAAATCCTTTTCTGAAGTAATTCAAAGAATAGAAGGATTTATGAATTCTTTCGAATTTCAAACCTTAAGCCAACAAGAAAAAGAAATAACAAAAACAACTACTAACCCTTTTAAACAACCATATCATTCAATTAAATCAAAGCACCTATTTGACGAAAAAAAAATTAACTTGAAAAAGAAACAATTATTTAAAGAAATTTCACCTTTATTCAACCACATTAGAGATTATTATCATTATTTATTAATTACTAACCGAAACAACGAAAGTCAACCAGGATTAACTTATTTAACCCAAACAAGAAAACTCACTTTAGAAACTATCAAAGAATTTAAACTAGGTTACGCTCCCTTAACTAATAAACCTTTCTCTTTTCGGCTAATAAATTATTGTAAAAAGAAAAATATTAATATCGATCAATTAGTTGCATATGGTTTTATCAAAGAAAAATTTTATCAACAAGATAAAAAATATTTTCATGATACTTTCCATGGTTCTATTATTATCCCCATTGAAAATGGTTCTCATCAAACTTTTCATTTTTATCAAAACCATTTCCGCGAAGTTTCTTATTTTCAACCAAAATATCAAGCCTTAACTAATTTTAGTCAAACTCCTACCTTTCATTTTTGTTATCGGTTTTTTGAAGCGTTACCTTCTCTTAAACAAACAAAAACCATTATCATACATGAAGGTTTTTTTGATGTCATTAGTTGTTGGCAAAACGGTATGAAAAACGTGGTCGGTCTCATTTGCGTCACCCAATTACTTTCTCAATCCCAACTAGAAATTCTTAAAAAAGAAAAGATGAAAGTGATTATCGCTTTAGATAACGACGAAACAGGTCAAAAACGCAGCGAAGCACTAGGAAAACAACTAACCTCACAAGCAATACCTTACGAAATCAGAAGGATTTTGCCTCCTTACGACCAAACTTGTAAAGACGTCGATGATTTATTACGTCAATATGGAAAAGAAGCTTATCAAAAATGTTTTTTAGATCCATACATTAGTTATGAAGAGGCCAAAAAGAAAATCATCGTCGATTTAGCCATTCATTTCTTTGGAGAAAACAAAGTTGAAGTAATTAGTTAAATTATTGTTTTTTGACATCAATATATTACCTATATATAAATAATTAACATACACCTGTTAAACACCCCCCTATACTCCTAAATTTTGCGATTTGATTTTAACAAATTAGGGGGTTTTTTATTTCAAACAAAAAACAATATAAAGGAGTAAAAATGAAAAAGCAAATTAAAAAACTAGAAAAACAAATCACTCAATTAAAAAAGAATTTGTTTTTTTTAAACAAAAATGTTATACTTTTATTATTCAAAGTAATTTTAAAAAGGAGTTAACAATGGAAAAACAAGAAAAAATTAATATTTTTGATGTTGCTAATTATATTTTAACTAATAATAAAAATAACACCCATATGAAATTACACAAATTAATTTTTTATTCGCATGTTTATCATTTAACAAAATACAAAAAACCATTAATTGAAAATGAAATTCAAGCTTGGAGACATGGCCCAGTTTTTCCTGAATTATATCCTATTTTAAAAGAATACACTTACGAAAAAATAACTAAAAAAATTAAAAACGGAAAAATTTTTAAAATTAAAAATACTTATAAAAAAGCGATTGATTATATTATTAATAAATATGGCAAATTAGATGGACAACAATTATCTGAAAAAACCCATTTTGAAAATCCTTGGCAAGAAGCAATCCAACAAGGAAAAAATGTGAGAATTTTAGATGAAAATTTAATTAAATATTATATTCGCAAAAATAAATTATAATTAATAATGACTCATTTTCATAAAAATAATTTTGATAATAGTTTTTCGTTTACTTTTGACAAAAAATATTTTGTTGTTGGTTCAAAATATTCGATTGATAAAATTAAAGATTTAAAAAATTTTTTGTTTTTTTACATGAAAGTTTATTTATGGAAGAATGTTTAACAGTTAACAAGTTAATGAAACGAAATAGCACTTTAAAAAAAAGTTTTGAAAAATGGACGAAACAACAATGTGATATAATAAAGAAAGATTCTTCTAAAAAAATAATTTTACAATTTTG
>NZ_JPSQ01000026.1 GCF_001189415.1 Candidatus Phytoplasma phoenicium | reverse complement strand
AAAATATTATTAAATATTAGTAAATATTTTTTTAATTTAAACATTAATTAAATCTCCTTTGATTTTTTTATCCCTTGGTTGAGGTGATGGTATAGATATATTTTAGGGGTTATTTTTAGGTCGTAGTGGTAATTTATTTTCTTCGTATTATTTCAAGACATTTTTTTCTTCTTAAATAAGATTAAAAGGTAATAAATTTTTATAATTTTCTTTTTAATAAACATAAGTTTTGATTTTTAAAAAATTTTTTGAATTAGTTTTAAATTTAGGTTTAATGTCATTAATTTCATTTTTTAGCTCATTTAAATATTTTTCAATATCTAATAAATCATTTTTTATTCTATTTTTAGAATTATCTATGAGTTTTTGACTCATATCAAATTTAATCAGATAAAGATAATCTTGCACATCATATTTTAGATAATTTTTAATTTCGTTTTTAATTCGAGATATTATGAATTCGAATTGTCTTTTTTCAAATTCATTTATTTCTGTTAGATAAACAATTTGACCTTTTTTAACTTTTTTTATAAAATATTCAGAAGAATTAATAAGTTTGGATTCTAGTTGTTTTTCTAATAAAACTAACTGATTTTGAAAATCTTGGATTTTTTCATTTGTTAAATTTATTTCATTTTGAACATTTTTATCGAAATTTTCCAATTTAGGAGATGTATTTTTTTACTTTATTGTTAATGCTTTGATAAATACCCATAATAGCGCATCCAATAAAAATAATAATAATAGTCTCTAAATGTTTTTTGAAAAAATTGCTAATATTCATTAATTTCATTTCCCCTTCCTGATAATAGTGATTATTATCAAATATTGAAATTTGAATATATCGCTATTATACAATTTTATTAATTAAATGTTGCAAAAAATTTTATTTATTAGGAATTTTAATTTGTCGTTTTTGTTTGATTCTGGTTGAGCACGATAGTAGTTAGGATCTTTTTTGACAAATTTCTTCTCTTATTATATTTCTTTCTGTTATTTTAAATTCTAATTTGTCCTTTTCTAATTCATATTTTTTGTACGTAATTTATCAATATCTTTGATTTAATCTCGTTTTTGGGTTAATTCTTTAACAATTTTTGCATATTCATTAATTATAGACTCTTCTTTTTTGTGCGTTTCCTCTAACTGTTTCTCTTGATTGGGCATATTCTTTAAAGATTTCGTCAGAATTTAACTTATCTTGATATTTTTCGATTTTATTTTTGTAATCTTTGTAGTCAGCGTTAAGTTTGGCTAAGTCGCGGTCGATGTCGTTAAGATACGAATCTAAAGTTTCTTTGGTAAACATTGGCGCTGATTCTTTGTTTTCCTTGGCTACTTCGTTATACAGATGCCATAAACAATGACCTTCGCGAAGAATTAAAGTAACTTTGGTCACTCCTTGGACAAATTTTCGAGTGAAGTTGATAGTTTTTCCGATTACTGAGATTCCGTATTTAGCAGGAACTAAATCACTAAGGCGATCAAAAGCTTTAAAACCAAATTTGAAAGCGTTTCCAAAAGATAATTCATTTTCTTTTTCATAAGTGATCATACAATTATGCATTGCTCGGTATGTGTCTTTTAAAGTTTCATATATTTTTCGTTAGGTTTTGATTTGTTCGATTTTTTGGTTAACTTCATCAATTTTTTTTGAATATCGGCTTTACGTTCTTCCATGGAACTGATTTATTTGAATAATGCTTTTTTCTCCTTCTGTTAAATCTTTATATTTTTCTTTTAACATTTTTTTGAAATTTTGTGCGCGGGATAATATAGTTGGTTGAAAAAGGGATTCTTCTTCGTTGTTTGGTTGAGATAATGTTGGTAATGTTTCTAAGGGAGGTTGTAATTGAGTTTGCAATTTCTCAATGAATTCATGGTTTTGAGTTGGGGGGATTCTTTTTTTAATTCATTTTGGTTTTGATGGAATTGTTTTTGGATTGCTTGCAAATTGATGGATTGATTTTCGAGTCTTTTATGATGATGGGTGATTTGTTTTCCTTTCTCA
>NZ_JPSQ01000025.1 GCF_001189415.1 Candidatus Phytoplasma phoenicium | reverse complement strand
TTATCCCAATGCCGAAATTGCTGAAAAACTCAATTTATCTTTAAAACAAGTAAAAAACATTAAAAAAATCGCTATCAAAAAATTAAAAAAATTATATCAAAAAGAATAAAAAAGAGAAATATGTTAAATAAAGTTCACTTAATCGTCCGTCTAAGTCATGATTTAGAAAAACAATATATCAATTCAAACAACGAACAAATCCCTAAAATTGATTTTCAATTAGCAGTCAACCTCAAAGAGATAACCCAATTCATCCCCTGTGTTGTTTTTCGGAAACAAGCTGACAACATGAATAAATATTTACATAAAGGTTCCAAAATTTATCTTGAAGGAACTTTATCCATTCGAAAATACACGAATAACGAAGGACAACCTAAAACTTCCACTCAAGTTATTCTTCAAAATGTAATCTTTTTAGATAATAAACTTCCAAAAACTTTATCTTTTTAAAAAAATCAATTTAATAACAACCAAATAAATTTCCGCATTTAACCCCTTTAAAAAAGGGTTTTTATTTGAAAAAATCCTAAATTGGCAACAACGGCGCGCGCGGGCACACCAAAAGAAATAAAAAAATAAATAATTTTTAAAAACTCAAAGGAAAATTAATATGTCAAAAATAATTATGGAAAAACATAAAAACAAATTAAAAAACCAAGAAAAAACTAATAACAATTTAACAACAACAGCGAAGGAAACTAAAATTTTAACAATCAAAAAATTATCTTTTTTACAAAAAATCACTTACATAACAATTATTTTACATTTTATTTTACAAGTCATTATTATTTATTATGAAAACAAAATTCCTTGGTTTACCACAGGAATTAATAACTTGATTAATATTATTACATCAATTATCCCAGGAGGAAAATAATTATGAAAATTCAAATTAAAAATCAAATTTTTACCACTTTAGTGGTTTTTATCAGTTTATTTTTTACCATCGCTTCACTTTGTGCCTTAAGTAATTACTTCGTTCAACAAAGAAAAGAGACAATTCAATTAATGAATAATTGTCCTTCTTTTACTATTGAACGAACAGGGGGAAATAATGAAGATAAAATCCTTTTACCCCTTCCCCTACCAAACTTAAACCAACAAAAATATCAACATTCAATTACAATCAATCATCAAGCTACTTTAAATACCAACGGAATGGCACTTACCACTCCTTTATATTTTAAAATATCTATTCATTATGAAACAAACAAAACTATCATCAATCCTGAAGAATATTTTTCTTTATCATTCAAAGTTAACGATCAAAAATATGAAGATACTCACCGTCCTTTAATGACTTGCAATGCCAACGGCATTGGCATTATGCAGATTAAAATCATCCTGGAACAACAAAAAATTATCAAAACTAATAATCCTCAATTAGCATTAATTTATGATTACGAATTAGTTGA
>NZ_JPSQ01000024.1 GCF_001189415.1 Candidatus Phytoplasma phoenicium | reverse complement strand
AACGGACATGATAATAATCATATAGATGAATATAATACTTTTAGAAATTTATTAATAACTCAAGAAAGAATATTTCAACAATTGATTAATGCTCTTTTTAATCATAGTTCAGAAACAGAAATTAATTTTTTGTTTAATCAAATACAACAAACACACCAACAAATAATAACTTATCAACAAAGACAACTCAATAATCAAGAACGAATGTTAAGAAATTTTGATAATAATATGACAAGAATTCAATTGGAAAGGGAATATTTATTGTTAACACGAGAGATGACTTTAACCATTAATAATACACCATTTTATGCTTCAGAAGAACAAATAAATACTTTAAGAAATATTCAAACAAGAATAGATCAAAATCAAAGACAAATAAATATCATTAGAAATCAAATACAAAATAACCAAAATCAACCAAGAAATAACAGAAGACGTTAAAAAAATTAAATTTTTTATTTATTTTAATCACAAACCAAGACCCTCTTAAGGGTCTTTTTTTATTTAACAACACACAAATCTTGGAAAGGAAATAAAACTTTTAACAACTAAAAAATTAAATTGGTAAAAAACAAGTGTTTATTGCTGCATTATTTTAAAGTCACTTTTATCTTTATGTTTTCTTTTACTATGAAAACAAAATTCCTTGGTTTACTACAGGAATTAATAACTTGATTAATATTATTACATCAATTATCCCAGGAGGAAAATAATTATGAAAATTCAAACTAAAAATAAAATTTTTACCACTTTAGTGGTTTTTATCAGTTTATTTTTTACCATCGCTTCACTTTGTGCCTTAAGTAATTACTTTGCTCAACAAAAAAAAGAGACAATTCAATTAATGAATAACTTTCCTTCTTTTACTATTAAACGAACAGGGGGAAATAATGAAGATAAAATCCTTTTAACCATTTCCCTACTAAACTTAAACTAACAAAAATATCAACATTTAATTACAATCAATCATTAAGCTACTTTAAATACCAACGGAATGGCACTTACCACTCCTTTATATTTTAAAATATCTATTCATTATGAAACAAACCAAACTATCATCAATCCTGAACAATATTTTTCTTTATCATTCAAAGTTAACGATCAAAAATATGAAGATACTCACCGTCCTTTAATGACTTTAGAAAATGGGATTGGAACTATGAAAATCTAAATCAGCATCGAACAAAAAGAAATTATCAAAACTAATAATCCTCAATTAGCATTAATTTGTGATTACGAATTAGTTGA
>NZ_JPSQ01000023.1 GCF_001189415.1 Candidatus Phytoplasma phoenicium | reverse complement strand
ATCTAAATAAATATCTTTCGTGTATCCTTTTAAAGATGAAAAAATAATTTATATTTTTTCAATAATTATAACATATAAAATAAAAGATAATTTTTGAAATTAAAAAATAAATTATAAAACAGAATTAATGATATCAGTAACCTGTTGATTAATTTGTTGTGTATTTTTAGATTTTAATTCCATAAAAGGAATTATAGGATGAAAGAAAATTTCTACTTGTTTTTTGCGAAACCAACATTTACCACGAATAGCGTAAACACCTTTTAAAGTAATAGGAAGAATATTCGCTTGACTTTTCAAAGATATTTGGAAAGCACCATCAAGTGAATGTATAATTTTATCAGTATATGTGGTAGTCACGCCACCTTCGTGAAAAATTAAAATAGACAAATTTTGTTGAATTTTGTGAATCATTCTCATAAAATTTTTCACTGTTTCTCTATTATTACCTCTTGAAATTTTCACACAATCTGTCGCATCAAAACAAAAACCTAAAAATAAACCTTTTAAACCTTTATAAAGTACATCTTTAGGTGTAAAAGTAAGAGTGCGTGGAAATATAGAAGCAATAATAAAAGGATCAAAGTTCGTTTTATGATTAGCATAAACTACCATTTTTCCTTTTAAAGGAATGAATCGTGGGTTGTGTACTTTCACATTAATTCTAAAAAATCTTATTATGAATTTTGAAATACTTAACACTATTTTATGTTTCCAAACATGATTCGGTTCTAATTTACGTATAAATAACATACATAAACCAAGAACAACAAAAACCAAAATCAAAGATAAAAAGATACTAATCCAAAAACCTAATACTAAAGCAACAAAAATATTCATAATTTTGAAACAAAAACACCAAAACATAAAAAAAGATAAATAAAATATCCAACTAAACATAATTAATCAACTCTGAATTTTTCAATTTTTGATACATAACAAAAATTAACTTATCTACATTTGTTTTTTTTTTAATAACATATTTTTTATAATCAAAACGAGGGAAAAAAGAATCTCCTTGATATCGACCCAAAACATGAGTCAGATACATAACATCTACATAAGATAATGATTGATGATAAATTTGACTTCCACCTATGATAAAAAGATCTTGTTGTGAATATTTCATTTTTTTCAAAAACATTATAAGATCATTGATAACATTAATATTTAATATATTTTTTGTTTCATGACTAGCAACATAAACATCTTTAAAAGGAAAAGGTTTAGAACCATAATATTGTTTTAAAGAAAGATAAGTTTGCCAACCCATTAAAACATTTTTTTGTAATGTTTTTTGTCGAAAAAACATCAAATCTTTTGGGAAATGCCACGGTAATCGATTATGAAAACCTATTGTAAAATTAACATCTACTGCCGCAATCAAAGAAATCATATTGCAATTTCTCCATTTAAAATATCATGAGAAATATAATTTTTCAAATGAAAATCTGTAAATCGAAAATCTTCTATATTCTTAATAGAGGTATTTAACATTATTTGTGGCAAAGGATAAGAGGAACGTTGTAATTGTATTTTAATTTGTTCTAAATGATTATGATAAATATGCGCATCACCTAAAGTATGAATAAATTCATAAGGTTTTAAATTGGTGACTTGTGAAACCATCATTAATAACAAAGAATAAGAAGCAATATTAAAAGGGATTCCTAAAAAAACATCTCCACTTCTTTGATACAATTGTAAAGAGAGTTGGTTTTGTTGAACATAAAATTGCATTAACACATGACAAGGGGGTAAAATCATCTGTTCTATCGCTTTAGGATTCCATGAAGAAATGAGAAGGCGTCTAGAATTAGGATTATTTTTAATTTCGCTAATTATTTTTTGTAATTGATCAATACCTGAAAAATTACGCCACTGCTCGCCATAAACAGGACCTAAATTACCATGCTTTTGAGCAAACACTTCATCTTCTTTAATTTTTTGTACAAATTCTGATAAACTTTCGCCTTGAAAAAAACTAGATTTTCTATATGCTTGGTATGGCCAATCATTCCAAATTTTGACATTATTTAAAACTAAATAACGAATATTAGTATCTCCTTTGATAAACCATAACAATTCATGAATTATTGATTTTAAATTTAACTTTTTCGTAGTTACCATTGGAAAACCTTCATTTAAATTAAAGCGCATTTGAAAACCAAAAATACTTTTGGCAGAAACTTTGGTACGATTATCGCATATTACACCATTTTGTAATATTGCACGACATAAATCTAAATATTGTTTCATAAATTATTTGTCTCCATTATAACTATTGCCAACACAAAAATTTCTATACTAAAAATTAATGAATGAAAATAAAAAAATAAAAAAACACTAGATTTGGTGTATTTTTTTATTTTTTTATAACCTTTTTATAAATAATTATATAAATAAAATTATAAACAATATTGGTGGAGAAAGAGGGATTCGAACCCTCGCATCTATTAAGAACTACACGCTTTCCAAGCATGCCTCTTTAACCACTTGAGTATTTCTCCAAAAAAAATTTCTTTTAATTTTTTTGTTTTTACATATTTCTATAATTAATGGAATATAGAAAAAATAAAAATTAAAGAAAATTTTAATCTAAAAATTTTATATTAATGATTAGAAAAAAAAACTTATTGTTGCAAAGCAAAAACTTTACGAGCTATCATTATCTCTTCGTTAGTAGGCACTACAATGATTTTTGCAGCAGATTGCTGAGTTGAAATAATACATTCTCCTTTAGGTTTGTTTTCGTTTAATTGTGGATCTAAAACAAAATTTAAAATTTCTAAACGTTGGACTACTTCACGACGGAAAAAAATAGAATTTTCTCCTATACCCGCAGTGAAAACTAAAGCATCTATGCCTTTTAACAAAACATAATAACTAGCGATGTAATCTACAATGCGTTTAATTTGAATATCAAAAGCTAAAATAGCTCTTTGATGATTTTGAGATATCATTTTTTCTAAATCACGTCCGTCATTAGAAACGCCTGAAACACCAAGTAAACCAGATATCTTATTTAAATCATTTAATACCATTTTAATCGTCTTATTTTCTTTTTCAGCAATCAAACCAATAATAGTAGGGTCAATATTACCACTACGTGTTCCCATAGGAACTCCTTCCAAAGGTGTGAAACCCATAGAAGTATCTAAAGATTTTCCGTTTTGAATAGCAGCTAAAGAAACACCATTACCAGCATGACAAATAATGATTTTAGAATCTTTTTTATTCAAAAGTTTTTGTGTTCTTTGTGTAACATATTCATAAGAAATACCATGAGCGCCATATTTTCTAATTTTATATTTAGTATACCATTCATAAGGAGTTGCGTATAAAAAATTTGATTCTTGCATAGTTTGATGAAAAGTGGTATCAAAAACACCTACTTGCAACACTTTTGGTAAAACTTTTTGAAAAGATTTAATACCTAATATATTATTCGGATTATGTAAAGGGGCCAAATCATTTAAAGTTTCGATTTGTTTAATATTTTCTTTTGTTAAAATAACCGCAGATGGAAATAACTCACCGCCTTGAACAATTCTATGACCAACGCCTTCAATTTCTGTTAAACTTTTTAAAATTTTGTTTTCTATAAGAATTTTTGATAATAATTCGATAGCTTGTTGATGATTAGCTATTGCGATAATTTTCTTTGTTTTTTGTTTTTGTACTTCAATAGACAAAACAGCATCACTATGACCAATCTTTTCAATTAAACCAGCACAAATTTCTTCTTCTGAAGGCATGCAAAATAATTTAAACTTTAAAGTAGAACTTCCAGCATTAACCGACATAATTTTCATTAATAATCATTCTCCTAATTTTTAATTCAAGTATATTTATTTTTGTAACATATACATACTTATTTTAAAGGACTTTGAGCCAAAAAAACAATTTTTTATACGTTTCATTTGATATTTTAATTTAAATTACGATATAATTAACTATATATTTAGAAAAATATTTTTTTCATTTTTAATATATTTTTTTGATTTACTATTTATTTCCATATAAAATCAAAATATTAGAAAGATTTTTCATGAAGAATGAAAGAAGTTTTATTAATCAAATAAAGATACACCAATATTTTTCTCGATTA
This sequence comes from Candidatus Phytoplasma phoenicium, assembly GCF_001189415.1. Lineage (GTDB taxonomy): Bacteria > Bacillota_I > Bacilli_A > Acholeplasmatales > Acholeplasmataceae > Phytoplasma > Phytoplasma phoenicium. The sequence continues at coordinate 192 of NZ_JPSQ01000023.1, read as the reverse complement.
TTTAACAGTGCTGTTTTGTTATTTATTTTTTCTCTTTTAACTTTTAGTTTAGGAATTGTTAATCATTATTCAAATCCAGACCACGTATTTTATAATTTGTTTTCTTTTTCCAAACAAAGTAATTTTTTAATTTTATTAGTTTCTATAATGTGTTTGACTCCATTCAAAAAATCCAAATTTTATTTTTATATT
>NZ_JPSQ01000022.1 GCF_001189415.1 Candidatus Phytoplasma phoenicium | reverse complement strand
TAAAAAATTTAAAAAATCAATTATTGGAAAAATTGGAAAAAGCAGAACAAATCGAAGCTTTAACCAAGTTAGAAGTTGAGTATTTAGGCCGTAACGGTTTATTTAATACTTTATTTAAAGATTTAAAAAAATTTGATGCAACGTTATTAGAAAAAAAAACCTTAGGACAGAAAATTAATTTTTATAAACATGACATTGAAACTATTATCCAAAAGAAAAAACTTTTATGTGAAAAGTTATTATTAGAATCAAAAATTAAAAAAGAAGAAATAGATATTACATTACCCTCTTTACAATTTCCTAAAGGTTATTTACATCCTTTGAATCAAACAATAGAAAAAATTGAAAATTTTTTTTTGGGATTAGGTTATTTTATTTGTAATGATACAGAATTAGTCAGTGATTTGTATAATTTTGAAATGTTGAATATGGATAAAGATCATCCAGCAAGAGATATGCAAGATTCTTTTTATTTGGATGAACAAAATCTTTTGAGAACGCATACATCTTCTGCTCAAATTAAAGCCATGTTGAATCATAATAAACATTCTTCTAGTAGGGTACCTTTGAAAATGATTTCTTCGGGAAAAGTTTATCGTCGAGACAGAGATAATGAGACACATAGCCATCAATTTACTCAGTTAGAAGGATTTGTTGTTGATTATAAAATTAGTTTAATAGATTTAAAAAATATTATTATTTCTTTAATAAATTATTTGTTTGGTTCAGAACAAAAATTAAGGTTTCGTCCTTCTTATTTTCCTTTTACAAAACCTAGTTTAGAAGTCGATTTATTTTTTGAAGATAAAAAAGAAAATCAAAAGTATTATTTAGAAATTATGGGTGCTGGTTTAATTCATCCACAAGTTTTAATTAACGGAGGTTTTAATCCTCGAACACATAATGGATTCGCTTTTGGTTTAGGAATTGAGCGTATTACAATGTTGCTATATGGTATTAAAGATATTAGAAATTTTTATAACAATGATCTGCGTTTTTTGAACCAGTTTACTAATTCCCAAACATATTAGAAATAAAATAACGCGTTATAAAAAAGGATAAGATATAAAAATATGATAATTCAAGAATATATTTTAAAAAAATACCTTTTTCCTCTGATGTATAATTTAGTTGAGTTGGAATCATTAATTAATAGTCATATGGCGGAAGTTGAATGTATCACTTCTTTAAATCAAAGCACACATTTAATTATAGGTCAAATCAATCAAATCAAAAAAATTCCTCATTTCGATAAATTATCTTTAGTACAAGTCAATATAGGTGAACAAGTATTATCTATCGTTTGTGGAGCTAATAATTTACAATTAAGACAAAAAGTTGTAATAGCTCCAAACGGAGCTTATTTAGAATCTATGAAAACAAAAATTATTAAAAAACATATCGCAGGTGTGGAGTCTAATGGTATGATTTGTTCAGCTAAAGAATTAGGTTTAAATGCTTTAGCGTTAACAACCAAAGAAGAAGAAGGTATTTTGGTTTTAGAAGAAGATGCTCCTATAGGTAAATGTGTTTTAGAATATTTAGGTTTGAAAGGTTTTATTTTAGAATTATCATTAACACCGGAACGAGCAGATTATTTATCTCATGTAGGATTCGCGCAAGATTTGAAAGCTATTTCACAAGAACCATCTTTGGAATTTAAGTTACCTTCAATACCAATACTTAATCTTACGACTCTTCCTAATCCTTTTAAAATTGTAATATTAGATTTGCATTGTTTTGAGTATCATATTGGTTATTTGAAAAATATTCAAGTTAAAAGTTCTCCTATTTGGTTACGTAATATTTTGGCACTTCATAATATTAAACCCGTGAATAATATAATAGATATTTTAAATTTAGTTTTAATTGAATATGGTATTCCTTTAGATGTTTTTGATGCAATTACTTTTTCGCATGATCAATTTCAAATTAAAAATGTATCTTTAAAGAAGCAACAACTAAAATTAACAGATGAACAAATTCTTGTATTACAACCAGAAGATTTGATTGTTACGAATCAAAATAATATTGTTGCTGTTGCAGGTATAGCGGAAAATCCTCGATATTCATTGAAAGAAAATACTTGTAATGTTATTGTAACAGCATCTTTTTTTCATTCTAAAAATATATCGAAAACAAGTAAACGTTTAAATATTCAAAATGAAAAAATTTTACGTTTCAGTCGCGGTATTGATCGGACTTTAATTTTACCATCTTTGCAAAGAGCTATTTCTCTTATACAAAAATTATGTCCCAATGTTGAAGTTTATAATGTGATATCGGAACAATCAAAAATATATCAAAATCCTCAAATTGATTTATCTTTAGATTTCATTTGTTCTAAAATAGGTATCGTGATTAATACACACCAAATTATAGAAGTTTTAACTAAATTGGATTATTGTGTAAAACAATTAGATGATAAAAATTTGCAAGTGATCGCTCCATTAAGAAGATATGATGTCAAAATACCTGAAGATGTCATTGCAGATTTAGTACGTATTTATGGTTATCAACAAATCCCAATTTTTTCTAAAAAAAACCAAATACTACCTAGTTTAAGAACTAAAAAACAATCTTTAATATATAATTTAAAACATTTTTTGGCTAATATAGGTTTGCATGAAATTATTACTTATAGTTTAATTAGTGAAAAAAATTTACGTTTATTTTCTGATAAAGATAATGATGGATTGCGTATCTTAAATCCTATTTCACAGGAACATAACATTTTACGAACTCATTTAAGTGGTAGTTTAATTGAAACATTACGTTATAATCAAAAGTATAATAATTTAGATAATGCTTTGTTTGAACTATCAACTGTTTATGATAGTCAACAAAAAGAAGAAGTACATTTATCTCTAGGATTAAGTGGCACTTTTATTAAGTCAGGTTGGTTTAAACAAAATATTGACAGTTCTTTTTTCTTATTAAAAAGTTTTTTAACACGTATTGAAGAATTTTTAGGAGTATATTTTGAATTAATTAAAACAACGGATTTTCAACAACTCCATCCAGGGCAACAAGCTCATATTTATTTAAATAATCAATGTATTGGTTTTATGGGTCAAACGCATCCTTCTTTAAATAATGAATATCATTTAACCTCATGT
>NZ_JPSQ01000021.1 GCF_001189415.1 Candidatus Phytoplasma phoenicium | reverse complement strand
AAAAATAAATTTTTTAAAAAAGTTTTTTCTCTACATATAAATATATATATAACGCCTAAAAGCAAAAAGAGCTTTGGGGGTTTTTTAACCACTTTTTTATTTTGCGGAAAAATTTACGATTTATAGATATTTTTAGATGAAAAAAATTTTTGTTATGATAAATTTTTTTATGTTAGGTATTGTTATTATTAGTGTTTTGTTTTGTTGATTTTAAAAATGTTATCTTATGCAACCTATGCATAGCATTATTGAAAAAATTGAGAGAAACATTATTTTATTTTGTCAAAAAATAATTTTTCAAACCTCGTTTTTCCTAAAAAAAAGCAAAAGACTAGTTTTTTTTAACTAGTCTTCTTGGTATTAAAGATTCATTTATTTATATAGTCTAACAAAGAGAAAAAGGGAAAGAGAGGGGGAGAAATGATATATATATTTCCAAAAGTAATTATTTTCCCAATAATCTACTTTAAAAATAAAGTCTTAAACAATTTAAGAGTACTATGATAGTACTAAATTCGTGAATCAAAACAGCCCATGGCAATTTTAACCAATCATTAGGTGAAAAATTTAAAATAGAAAGTATCAAAATAACGAATAAAGCAAAAATAATATTTTGCCAAATAATTTTTTTTAATTTACAAGATATGCGATGCATATACACAATTTTTTGTAAATCATTTTTGACTAAGACAATATCAGCAAAATCTATAGCAGCACCGCTTCCTTCTTGTAAAGAAACAGCCACATCTGCATTTGCTAAAGCTGGTAAATCATTAATACCATCGCCAACCATTACAGCAACACCATATTCTTTTTTGATTTTTTGAATATATTGAGCTTTTTCTTCAGGCAAACAATTAGCATAACATAAATCTAACTCTAAAACAGAAGTAATTTCGTTAGCTACTTGAGCATTATCGCCTGTTAACATAACAGTATAAATATTATTTTTTTTAAAATATTGAATCATTTTTACTGCTTCTGGTCGTAATAAATCTAGGATTCCTATAATTATAATAACCTTATTATTATAACTAAAATAAATAACTGTACGACCTTTTTTTAATAATTCATCAGTTTGCAGTCTTATTTCATCAGTAACATTTTCAAAAATATTATATTTAGCTACCTTATATTGATTTTGTTGAGCATCTATAGCTTCAACCCCTATGCCTAAAATATTTAAAATATTTAAATCTAAAGTCATAGTAGTAGTATCAAAAGTATAATTTTTTTTCAAATATTTTTGAATAGCAAAAGCTAAAGGATGGTTAGAATGTTTTTCCATTTCTAACAAAACATTCGAAAAAAATATTTGTTGTTCTGATGTCATCTCTGGAAGAAAAAAAAATTCTTGTACCTCTGGTTTTCCTTGTGTTAAAGTTCCAGTTTTATCAAAAAAAACTACTTGAATATCAGATAAAGTAACTAAAGATTTGCCACTTTTTAATAACATCCCTTTGCGCGCCAAGTTCGAAATAGCTGCAAAAATAGCAGGAACTTCTGCCACAGCTAAAGCACAAGGAGAAGCCACAGTTAAAAAAATCAAACTTTTAAAAAAAAGCGCTTTAAAAAGAAAATATTCAAGGAAAGGCACAGAAACAAAAACAAAAGATGATACAAAAGTAGCACTTAACCCAATAAACAACATAATTAAAGTAATAGACAAAATAACTTTAATATATAAAGGACCTATTTTTCTCATCAAAGATTCTTTTTTGATTTTTTGTTTAATATTCAAAGTTAAGTCAATAATTTTGGAAAAAATAGCTTGATCATTAGTAGTTGTCATTTCTATCACTAAATTATTGTTTAAATTAATAGTACTGCCAAAAACTTTATCGCCTTTTTTTTTATCAACAGGAATACTTTCGCCAGTAATATTAGATTCATCAATAGATGAAGCACCTTCTAAAATGATTCCATCAGAAGGAATTTGATCACCATTTAAAACAATTACTTTATCGCCCACTTTAATTTGTTGAATGGGGATAATTTCCCATTCATCATTAGATTTTAATAAACGAGCTTGCGTCGGAACAATATTTAAAAGTTTTTTGATTTCTTTTTGACTTTGATTTTCGATATATTCTTCAAATAAATCAGCAAAAGAAAAAATCATCATTAATATGATAGCATCATTATATTCTTGTAAACAAACAGCACCTAAAGCACCTAACCCCATTAAAAGGTGTATATTAGGAATAAATTTCTTTTTCTCTTTAATATTACGATAAGTTTCCACTAAACCTTCAATAACAACATGATAACTAAAAAGTAAAATAATAACGAAAGCAAGTATGGTGTAAATAATTATAAAAAAATATGGTATTTTAGATACATCTGATCGAAATCGTATAAATAAAAACAAAAGTAAAAAAAAACAGTAAAGTGTTAAACCATAAAATAAAAATTTTTTTTGTTGTTGACGTGAATTATGATCAATATATTTAATAGGACAATTAACCAAAATAAACTCCCTTCGTAATCTCTAAAAAAGAATATAAATATATTAATTTTAAAATTATAAAAAAATTTTTATTTATAAATATAAATGTATATGTAAGAAATCATTTTATTGATTATCTAAAACTTCTAGTGAAGATGATTTTTCTTCTAATGGTGTATTTTCCAACATTTGTTGAAAAGCATCTTTAATATGTTTTTCTATCATTTGTCTAGTTTCAGAATTGATTGGATGTGCAATATCTGAGTAAACACCTTTTAAATTTTTAGTACTTGGCATAGCTACGAAATTCCCATTTTGACCATTAATAATTTTAATATTGTGAACCACAAAAGAATTATTAAATGTAATCGAAGCAATTCCTTTTAAACGGCTTAGCTTTTTAGAAGATTTAGTTCTTACATCAGTAATTTGAATTGGTTTATATTCCGCTAAAATTGCTAAATCTACTTCTTTTTTTTCTTCAGATGCATCCAACATTTGTTGAAAAGTATCTTTAATATGTTTTTCTATCATTTGTCTAGTTTCAGAATTAATTGGATGTGCAATATCTAAATAAACACCTTTTAAATTTTTAGTACTTGGCATAGCTACAAAAATCCCATTTTGACCATTAATAATTTTAATATTGTGAACCACAAAAGAATTATTAAATGTAATCGAAGCAATTCCTTTTAAACGGCTTTGTCCTTTATGTAAACTTGTTCTTACATTAGTAATTTTCATTATAATTTATATTCCCCCATTAATTTGAATAGATATTTATTTTGATAAATTCAATCTTTTTTTAATACAATATGTCTACATGATATTCTAACATATATATATCCATCAATAGCAAGCATTTTTTTATGTTTTATATTTTTCAAAACGTTGAATAGGTTTTAAAAGTGAATTAATTTGAAAAAAATCAAAAAATAAAGAAGCCATTTGATGAAATTTCATGAAATTTATTTCTTCTCCCCTAATATTATAAGGAATTTGGTATTTATGAAAAAATTGTAACAAATAAGATTTTTCAATTTTAAAAAAATAATGTAAATTATTCAGTAAATTTTTTCTTTTTTGTTGAAAAGACGCTTTGACAAAAGTAAAAAAATTATTTTCAATAAAATAACGTTCTTGATCTGATAATTTTTTTTTCTCAAATTTTAAAACAATTCCATCTACTGTCGGACAAGGATAAAACATTGTTTTCTTGACAATTTTAATTTTATGAATTTTAGTCAAAGATTGGAACATAACAGTTAAAGCATTATAATTTTTATGTTTAGCAGAAGCTAATAAACGTAATCCTATTTCTTTTTGTATCATAATAGTAAAAGTTTTAATCTGAGATAAAAAAATAATTTTCAATAATAAAGGAGTAGTAATATAATAAGGTAAATTACCAATCAAAACCACATCTTCCTGTTGAAAATATTGTTGTAAATCTGCTTTTAAATCTCTTTGTAAAAAATCATCATAAATCACATCTACAGATATCTTTGTATCAAAACATAAAAAAGATTTTAAAGATGTATCAATTTCATAAAGTAAAACTTTTTTTGCCTTAGGTAAGAATAAACGCGTTAAACTGCCTTTTCCAGGGCCTACTTCCACTACGTTACGGTTATCTAAATCAGCTTGATTGATAATAAGTTTCAATAAATTAAGATCATATAAAAAATGTTGTCCATACTTTTTTTTAAATATATGTTGGTGCATAAAATAAATTCATTTAAAAATTTTTATATTTTTTTCTAAAAAAAATTTTATTATCATTATCATTGTTAGCTATTTTTTCACTTTGGATAAGACTTTTTAATAAAGGCGATACTTCATTTAATTTTTGTAATTTTCTATCTATTAAAATTTCTTCACATATTTTAATCGCATCTTTTTGAAAATCTTGTTTATAACTTTTGAGTGAACCTTTGTCTTCAAAAATAAAATATTTTATCAATTCTTTTCCTATCTCTTTTTCCATCTCTTTTTCTAATTCTTTTTTTGATTTTTTTTCTTGATAACACCAAATCTGACGATTTAAAAAATCATGACACAAATATTTTAATACAATATCATCTTCTTTTTGTAAATGCACAATTAAACCATTAACATAAAAATCATCAATTTCTAAATAAAATTTGATATAATTATCGGAAAAATGTTGTTGTGTTTGATCTAACTTTTCTTTTTCTTGCAAAAAATCTTTTAATGGTTGAAGAATATTAGCGAATTTAAAACAATATTTTTCATAAAATAAATCTTTTATTCTGAGAAAAATTTGTTTTAAAATAACAGTATATCCTAAAACTTTTGCATGACCATAAACTTGTTTATACATATGATAATAATTGATAAAATAATTTTCAATAGCTGTTACGCTACTAGCAGAAAAATAAATTTTTTGTTCACCATCTACAGTAGTTAGTATATTAATACTACGAATTAATTTATCAGTATCAATATAACCATAAATAACTCCTGTATAAAAAGCATCTCGTACTAAATAATCTAAGCGATCAAAATCCAATTTACTCGAAATTAATTTTCTAATAATTTGTAAATCTTTATTATTTTTTTTTGGTTCTAAAATTGTTGGAGTTAAAATATAAGCTAAATCTTTTTTAAAATCTCTGTCATGCACTTCGTCTAAAATATCACTAATTTCTGTATTTTTTAAGATAATTCGAGCGCTAACGAAATCATGTTCAGTTTGAAAAATATCTTCAAAAATATGAGAATAAGCACCATGACCTATATCATGTAACAAAGCAGCAGTTAATAAAAGGTATTTGTTTCTCATTTTGGATTTTTTTAGATCTTTTGAAGTTTCCGGATTAAATATATTTTTAACTTCTGGATCTTTGGAATTCATTTCTAAAAATCTTCTGGCTAATTCATATACTCCCAAACTATGTGTAAAACGAGAATGCTCTGCTCCGTGAAATACAATATTCACACAACTTAATTGCCTAATTCTTCTTAATCTTTGCATACATTTGGTATTAATTAATTTTTCTAAAAATTCATATTCAAAATAAATATAACCATAAATCAAATCACGAAAAACCACGGGTTTTGCTAATTCTTTTAATTTTGGTACGTTATTAAAATTATTATGATTAAAATAAAAATAATTTTGACTCAAATATTTTACCAATCTTTCTTAATTTTTTAATTTTTGTTCCGTGTTACAAAGTTTATTTGGGACATTGAAATGATTTACACAAAAATCTGATAATAAATGAAAATTTTTCTTAATGATGATTCAATAATTATTAGGAATATAAAATTTATTTGCAAAAATAAATTATTGTTGATTTCAACCATTTTGTATTTCAAATTCTTTTACTTTTTAAAATATTTTTTTATATATGTTATTTGACAATTACTAAAAATCAACAAATATTATAAAATAAATTCAAAAAAACCAAATCTATATATTCTAATATAACGAATATAACGAATTTTTTTATTAAATCAATTGTAATTATATTGAAAAAAAGAAATATTATGACAATAAAAAATTAAAATTAAATTAAAATAACAAAAAAATATCCAAAGTTTTGTGATAATAAATTTTCATAATAACCAAAAAAAATATTATTTTAAAATATTACCCTACAAATAGAACCAAAAAAACAAAATATTTATACCATAACAATCAACAGTAATGACACCACCCATCAATAATCAAAAAAACAACATTTGTTAATTAAGTAAATTTTATAATAGCATAAAATATTTGGTTAATAAATTTTTGAAATTACTAAAATAATAAATAATTAAAAAATCAAGTTGCTCATAAACCAAATATAATGATTGAAAATTCAGTAGAAAAGTTTTTGATTTTTTAAAAACTAAAAAATTTTCAGATAAAAAACCAAACTGTTTATTTTTAATTAAACAATTTGACTATTTTTTTATCTTTGTTTGAATCCCATTTTTCTGTGGCACAACCCCTTGTTTATTTTTTCATAAACAATTTTGTTTGTTTTATTTATCTTTAGATAATGCTTTTTACAATATAAACTTAAACAATGAGATTATGAAGCATTTCAACTTCTTCTCCAGTTTTTAATAAAAAAGCACTAGCATCATCAGTATCTAAATGACATTCTAAAACAAAACTTTCATGTACACGACATAAAACATTGCCTAAAATACCAGATTTAATACCTTTAATTTTAATATTAACTATTTGTTTATCTTTAATATTAAACATTTTGGCTTCATCAGTAGAAAAATGGATATGTCTATCAGCTATAATAACCCCTTCGGTAATTTCTAGCTGTCCTTTAGGACCAATTAAAGTTGCTTTTCCTGAATTACGAATATCTCCAGAAGAACGTACAAAAGCTTGAAATTGATATCTTAAACAATCACTTTGACTTAATTCCACTTGATCTAAATTACGTACTGGTCCTAAAATACGTACTCCTGTAAGAATTTTACCACTAGGACTCATAATATCAATTTTTTCTGTTGCAGCAAATTGACCTTTTTGTTTTAAATTTTTAAATAAAGTCAATTGGTAATTAGAAACACCAAATAAAATATCTAAAGTTTTTTGTGATAAATGCACATGTCTACCTGAAATACCTAAAGGTATAGTTTTTAATTTTTTCATATCAATATAGTGTTCCCTTTTATAATTCATTATTTTATTAAAAATTTTGTTT
>NZ_JPSQ01000020.1 GCF_001189415.1 Candidatus Phytoplasma phoenicium | reverse complement strand
TTTTAGATGTTAACAAAAATAAAATTAAAAACAAGTTTTCTTAGGTTTTAAAGAAACATTTAAACTTTTTTTATAACAGTCCAAAAAATTTTGTTCTTTTTTTGTTTCTTTCCAAGTGTACTTAAAAATGATTATTTTAATTTATATAATATGAGCAAAACGATCAAATATAAGAAAAGCTTCTTTTTGTAAATTTTTTTCTATAATAAATTGAAAATGAAGTGGCCAAGTTTGATATTTTAAAACCAATAACAAACGATATAAATTCTTTTTTTTCTTGATTTTAGGAAAAGTAGGGCCTAAAACTTTTATGGGTTGTTGGTCATGATATTGCAAATGTACTTTTAAATTGAGAGCAATTTGCAACAATTGATAAAAATTTTTATGAGAAATTAAAATTTTACTAATAAACCAAAAAGGAGGATTTTGAGATAATTTTCTTTCTTGAAGTGCTTTTTGATAAAAAGTTTTGAAATCATCATATGCCAATGTTTGAAAAATATAATGTTGCGATTGATAACTTTGGATAAAAACAGGTTGAGTAAAATTATTATATTTAGTGATTTTTGTAAGTAATTGAAAAGTTTTTTCGGAAGATTTCATAGTAGGAGCATTTAATAAAAGATCAGCCATTAAAATCCCCACTAAATGAAAATCAGGAATAGCTAAATTTTTTACTATCATTTCAGTGCCTAATAAAATATCAATATTTTTTTTTTGCAAAAGTGTGATAATTTTTTCGTATTTTTTATGACTTGATAGCATATCAGAATCTAAGCGTAAAATTTTGACCAAAGGTAATTTTTCTTTTAAAAATTTTTCTATGTATTCAATCCCAAAACTCACTGATTTGAGAGTAGCTTGTTGACAACGAGGACAGTTAGCTGAAAAACTTTCTTGACGATGACAAAAACAACATTTTAAGATGTTTTTATGTAAAAACCAAGTCATTTTTTGTTTACATTGAACGCATTTAGCAATATAACTACATACACGACATAAAAGAAAAGAAGAAAAACCTTTAGCATTGATCAATAAAAGTGTTTTTTGTTGTTTATGAATAGTTTTTATTAAATTTTGAAATAAAATATGAGAAAAAGGCTCTAAATTACCTTTTTTTAATTCTTCTTTCATATCAATTAAGTGAAACTTCGTTTTTTTAGATTTGACAGGAAAACGTAACAATTGATATTTTTTTTGTTGTATTTGATAAACGCTTTCTAAAGAAGGTGTCATGCTGGTTAAAATTAAAGGGATATGATGATAAATAGCTCTCGTTTGCGCTAACTCTCTCACATCATAAAACGGTATTTTTTCTTTTTCAATGAAAGAGTCATCATGTTCTGCATCTATTATAAGGGCTCCTAAACGCTCCAAAGGAACGAAAATAGCGCTACGATTCCCTATTACCACATGCACTTGTTGAGAACTAATTTGTTGGCGTTGTTCCCAATCATTTTCATTATTTAATTGATGGTGTAACACAGCTATTTTAATAGTAGGAAGTTTGGTTTGTAAAATATCGAATAAAGGTTGAATTAAAATAATTTCTGGTAATAAGATTAAAATTTGTTTTTGTTGTTGGATTTTGTCCACAATACACTTCAAATAAATTGCTATTTTATCATGTTCTTCTTCATAAACTAATAAATATGTTTGATAACAGTGACTATTAATCTTATGCCAAATATCTGATTGTGAAGTAGTTAAAGGAATTTCTGGCAACGATACTACAATAGAGGAAGCAATTTGGGGTGATGGTTTCCTAATGTTTTGTTTATTTTTACTTATAATTTTTTTTTGTAATAATTGATTAATAATATGAGTAGAAGCAAATTTAAACATTTCTTTTTGGGTCTTTACAACAATTGCTTGTTCTTGAAAGTGTTGTAAACAATTTTTTTGTTTGGTGGTAAGCGTGGTTTTTGGTAAATTTTCTAATTTCAGAGTATATACCCAATTTTGTTTTGATTGATATTTTTCTTTTAAGACAATAATGATTTCTAAAATTTGTTGTTTAATTAATTGTTGAAACAAAACATTATTGAACAAAGAATCTTTAAAAGCTAAATAATATTTTTTTTTTTTCAGATAAGTTTTAATTTCGGAAGGAACCAAATTTTCTTGTTTTATAATCACTTTTTTTTTATAAGAAAAGGAAAAAATAGAAGGAATGATCGTTCGATAAACTATTGTTTTAGTCACAAAAGGTGTTTCTAACATTTTATCAGCTATAAGAAAAAGTTCTTCATTAATAAAAAACGTTTGATCTACAATATCTACTATTTGCTTGGTAGCCCAAACACTTTGTGTTTTTATTTTTAAAACATAGCCTAAACGATAATGCTCTTTAATACCAAAAGGAACGATCACACCCATTCCTTTTTTTAAACGAGAGATTAAATTAGCTGGTATTTTATAATCAAAACATTGATTGACATAAGAGGTTTTAATGTCAACTATAATTTCTGCAAACATTTTTATCCTTTTTTCATTCTTTAATTTTGAGTAAAAATATTTTTATACTAAAATAAAAAAAATATAAAAGATAAATATGAAAAAGACTCTTATCTTTTATATTTGATTCAAAAGTTTTTCAATTTTTTTTCCATAAGTTAAAGAATTATCATATTTAAAAATAAGATTAGGAATTTTTTTCATGTTACGAATTTGTTCTGCTAACTTTTTACGAATTTCAGCTTTATTTTTTTCAAGAAGTTTTTCTAATAAAAATAAAATTTCT
>NZ_JPSQ01000002.1 GCF_001189415.1 Candidatus Phytoplasma phoenicium | reverse complement strand
TTATTTTGTCAAAAAATATTTTTTTATTTTTTATTAATCATTTTAGTTTTTATGTTTATAGGTATAGAACTAAGTTCATAGTTGAACTAACTACTACATGTTGTTTAATGATTATAAATTTCTAAACAATGAACCAAGTTTAAAGAAGGTATCCAAAAAAATGTCAAAAGAACAAGAAGTTATAAAAATTCTTTTAAAAACTTATGATTATCATTTAATTGATCAAGCAGCAAAAAAAATTATTGATAGTGTTATGAAAACAGGAGCAAAAATTAAAGGTCCTATACCACTTCCTACGCGAAAAGAAGTTTTTACTGTAATTCGTTCTCCTTTTGTGAATAAAGATAGTCGAGAACAATTTGGACGTTCTATACATAAACGTCTAATACAAATTATGAATCCTAATGCAAAAACAATAGATGCTTTAATCATGCATATTAATTTGCCATCTGCTGTGAATATTTCTTTAAAAACATTAAAAAAATAATTTTTTAAAATTTTTTAATAAAGATAAATTTTATATTTTAAGAATTAAGGAAGAGGATAAAATGGCTAAAGGAATTTTAGGAAGAAAATTAGGCATGACACAAGTTTTTGACGAAAAAGGATTTTCTATTCCTGTTACTGTTGTTGATGTTTCTGAGAATACCATTATACAACATAAAACTTTAGAAAAAGATGGTTATCAAGCGGTTCAATTAGGTTTTGGTACAAAAAAAAACACAAAAACTAGTAAACCTTTAAAAGGACATTTTGACAAAGCGCAAACTCATCCTAAAGTTTTTTTAAAAGAAATCTCTTTTGCTTCTAATATACAAAATGAAATGAGTATGTTAGGAGTGGGTTCATTAAAAAATCTACTTTTTCAACCAGGAGATTTAGTTGATGTTACTAGCATTAGTAAAGGGAAAGGTTTTCAAGGATCGATTAAAAGACATAATCAAAGTAAAGGCCCTGAAACTCATGGTTCACGTTATCATAGAAGACCTGGTTCTATGGGGCCTATTAAAGGCAACATAAAGGGTAAAAATCTTCCAGGACAAATGGGATTTCAACAAGTAACTTTACAAAATTTAAAAATTGTTTCTATTAAAAACGATGAAAAAAAATTGTTTTTAATTAAAGGTAGCATTCCTGGTCCTAAGAAAAGATTAGTTTTAATTAAATCAGCAGTCAAAACAATAATGGGAGAGAAAAATCATGCCTCAGTTAAATTTGTTTAACCAAAAAGGTGAAATGTTATCAACAATGGATTTAATAGATACTGTTTTTGGTATCAAACCTCACCAACAATCTCTATATGATGTTGTTAATCAGCAAAAAGCAGCTATGCGTCAAGGAACACATGCGACTAAAAATCGTTCATCTGTTTCAGGTGGAGGAAAGAAACCTTGGGCGCAAAAAGGTACTGGTAATGCACGTCATGGAACTATACGTTCTCCCTTATGGCGTGGTGGTGGAGTTGTATTCGGTCCTCATCCTAGAGATTATAGTTTTAAAATGAACGCTAAAGTTAGAAAATTAGCAATGATTTCAGCTTTGTCTTTGCAAATCCAAAAACAAAATATCAAGGTTATTGATTCCTTAGAAATGACTGAATATAAAACTAAAAATTTTCAACAATTTTTAAATAATTTAAATATTAAAAATAAAGTGTTAGTAGTTGTAGACAAATTAACAGAAAATTTAGTTCGTGCAACCAATAATTTAGCACAAGTTACTTTAGAACAATTTACTCATATTAGTGTTTATCAAATTATGAGCATAAAAAGTATTTTAATGACTAAAGCAGCTATTACTCAATTAGGAGAGATTTTGAAATGAAATTAAAATTTTATGATTTATTGAAATCACCTCTAATTACAGAAAATACTAATAAGCAAATGGAAATACACAATAAATATACTTTTAAAGTAGCTAAAAGTGCTAATAAAATAGAATTAAAAAAAGCTATGGAATATATTTTTAATGTAAAAGTTATATCTGTTAATACACTAAATGTTTTACCTAAGTTTCAACGTAAAGGGAAATATTCTGGTTATACTTCAGCTTATAAAAAAGCTATTTTTAAACTAGTTCCAGGCCAAAGAATAGATAGTATGTTTAATGATAATTAAAAAAATAAATATGATATTTATTTATTATTGAAGAAAGCATTGAGGTTACTATAGAATGTCGCTCAAAAAATACAAACCAACATCCAACGGACATCGTAATATGATTTTACAAAGCTTTAAAGAATTAACAACTTCTGTACCAGAAAAAAGTTTGTTACGATCTAAAAAAAGCACAGGTGGAAGAAATAATCAAGGAAAAATAACTGTAAGACATCGTGGCGGTGGAGTTAAACAACATTATCGTTTGATTGATTTTAAACGTAACAAAGATAATATACCAGGTAAGGTTGCTACTATTGAATATGATCCAAACCGTAATTGCAATATTGCTTTAATCCATTATTTAGATGGTGAAAAAAGATATATTTTAGCACCGAAAGATTTAAAAGTAGGTAATCAAATTTTTTCTGGTTCAGAAGTTGATATTAAAGTTGGTAATGCTTTGCCTTTGAAAAATATTCCTGTTGGTTCTTTTGTTCATAATATTGAAATAAAACCTGGAAAAGGGGGACAATTATCACGTAGCGCAGGAACTTCTGTTCAAATTGTGAAAAAAGAAGAAAAATATATAATTTTAAATTTACCTTCTGGAGAAATTCGTAAAGTTTTAGCGACTTGTCGTGCTACTATTGGAGTAATTGGGAATGAAGTTTATAAACTGATTCGTAATGGCAAAGCAGGACGTACTCGTTATTTATCAATTCGTCCTACAGTACGTGGTTCTGCTATGAACCCTAATGATCATCCACATGGTGGTGGAGAAGGTCGGGCACCTATTGGACGTAAAGCACCTATGACTCCTTGGGGTAAAAAAGCTCTCGGTGTAAAAACTAGAAAAAAAAATAAACCTAATAGTCATTTAATTATTAAAAAACGTAAAAAATAAATTTTAAGGAAAAGATAAAAATTATATGGTTCGTTCAATTAAAAAAGGGCCTTTTTGTGACGAACATTTATTAGCAAAAGTTCGTAAACAAAATGAAGATAAAAAAAATAAAAAAGTAATTCAAACACGTTCACGCAGAAGTGTTATTTTACCTGAATTTATTGGTCATAAAATTGCTGTTTATAATGGGAAAGAATATATTATTTCTTCAATTACTGAAGATATGGTAGGACATAAATTTGGAGAATTTTCACCAACAAGAAAATTTCACGGACACACTAAAGATAATAAAAAAAATATTAAAAAATAAAATTTTGAGAAGGTATTAACATGAATGTAAAAGCGATTGCCAAACAAATGCCTATTACTCCGCGTAAAACACGTTTAGTTGCGGATTTAATTCGGGGTAAAAATATTAAAGAAGCACAAGCTATTTTAATGTTTACTCCTAAAGCAGCTTCTCCTATTGTTTTAAAACTTTTAAAAAGTGCAATTGCAAATGCTACTAATAACTTTAGTTTAGACGAAGCATTTTTATATGTTAAAGAAATTTTCGTGAACGAAGGTTTACGTTTAACAAGACTTTTTCCTAGAGCAAAAGGAAGAGCAGATCGAATTAAAAAAAGAACTAGTCATATTACTATAGTAGTTGCACCTCAATTATCCGAAAACAAAGCAAAGGAGATAGTTAATAATGGGACAAAAGAGTAATCCTAACGGACTAAGATTGGGTATTATCCAAAATTGGAGATCTCAATGGTACGCGGAAGATAAACAAGTTCCTAATTTAGTTTATGAAGATTTTAAAATCCGAACTTTAATTAAAAAGTTTTATATTCGAGGTATTATTTCAGAAATCGAGATAAAACGTTTAAAAAAATCTAATAGTGAAGAAATTACTATTAATTTATTTACTTCTAAAATTGGTTTAGTACAAGGTGCTGATAACAAAGAAAAAAATAAATTATTACAAAAAATTGAAAAAACAATAAATAAAAAAATATTGTTGAATGTTTTCGAGGTGAAGACAATCGATAAAATAGCGAGTTTAGTGGCACAAAATGTTGCTATGCAATTACAACAAAGAAGTTATTTTCGCGCAGTACAAAAAATTACAACTCAAAAAGTTTTAAAAAGTGGCGCTAAAGGAGTTAAAATAATTCTTTCAGGACGTTTAGGAGGTGCTGAAATCGCTCGTAGAGAAACTATTTCATTAGGTTTAGTACCTTTAAATACTTTTAGAGCTGATATTGATTATGCTTTTGAAGAAGCTCATACAACTTATGGTGTTTTAGGCGTCCAAGTATGGATTTTTCATGGAGAAGTTTTACCTAATAAAACTATTGCGGACACAAGACAATTTTTTGTACAAATGCAAGAAATAAGGAAACATTTTGTTCGGAGATATCCACAAAAGTTGTCGAAGAGGTAAAAAAATTATTATGTTAATGCCAAAAAAAACTAAATATCGTCGTCCTCATCGTTTAAGTTATGAAGGCAAAACTAAAGGTCAAACCAAAATTATTAATGGTAATTATGGTCTTATCGCTGTTGAAGGTGCATGGATTTCAAGTCAACAAATTGAATCTGCTCGTATTGCGATGACTCGTTGTATGGAAAGAAAAGGAAGATTATGGATTAATATCTTCCCACATTTATCTTTGACTCGTAAACCTTTAGAAGTTCGTATGGGTTCAGGAAAAGGCGCCCCAACTTTATGGGTTAGCGTTGTTAAAAAAGGAAGAGTTCTTTTTGAAGTAAGCGAAGTTAATAACTCAGAAATAGTCGAAAGAGAAGCTTTAAGGTTAGCATCTCACAAATTACCTATTAAAACTAAAATTGTTAAAAGAGGTTGTGAAATATGAAAATTAAAGAAATGCGTCAAATGAATCAAGAAGAATTAAATAATAAAATTTTTGAGTTTAAAAAAAGAATGTTTACAATTAAATTAGAAATAGATTTAGCTAAAACCAAAAATACATCTTTAGTGTCTAAAATGAAAAAAAACATTGCACGTTTAAATACAGTTATTAGAGAAAAAAATTTTTTATTAACTAAAAATATTAATGTTAGCAATTCCAAAAAAGATAATAATTAACGTTTTGTTAATTAAATTATAAAATATAATATCTGAAATTATATTTTATATGGGTGATTTTTTTATCGTATATATTGATTTATTTTTGTTAGTATTTATAGAGAAATAAGATAAGGAGGATATTAGAGTTATGCGTAACGAAAGAAAAGTTTTATCGGGAACTGTTGTTTCTAATAAAATGCAAAAAACAATTACTGTTGAAGTTAATTATTATAAAAAAGCTAATTTTTATGATAAAAAGATTAAAAAAACTCATAAATTTTATGTACACGATCAAGATGAGATCGCAAAAATAGGCGATAAGGTTGATTTTATGGAAACTAGACCTTTTTCTAAAACAAAAAAATTTCGTTTATTAAATATTATTTCTAGTCCTAGTACTAAGGAGAAACAATTATGATTCAAAGAAATAGTCGTTTAATAGTAGCTGATAATAGTGGTGCTAAAGTTGTTTCTGTGATTGATATTCCAGGAGCTAGTCAACAACGATATGCACATATCGGAGACGTAGTTATTGTTTCTGTTAAAAAAGCTATTCCTTCAGGTATGGTCAAAGCAGGCGATATATCGAAGGCTTTAATTTTACGTACCAAAAAATGGTTAAGAGGTAAAGATGGTTCTTATATTAAATTTGATGATAATGCTGCTGTTATTATTAAAGATGATATGACTTTAAGAGGAACAAGAATTTTTGGCCCTGTTGTCAAAAATCAAAAATTAAGAAATAGTAATTTTACAAAATTTCTTTCTTTAGCAGAAAAAGTATTTATAATATGAGGGATTATGATGAGTATTAAAGTAGGAGATATTGTATTTATTTTAGCAGGAAAAGATCGTTTTGTTATTGGGGAAGATAAAAAGAAAAAAAATAAAACAGGTAGAGTTATAAAAGTTTTTTTTAAGGAACAAAAAGTATTAGTCGAAGGTGTTAATATTGTGACGAAACATAAAAATGCTTCTAATAATGAAGAAAAAGGAAGCATCCTTAAAGAAGAAGCACCGATTCATATTTCTAATGTAGCCTTAATTGACCCAGAAAAAAACATCCCTACACGTGTTGGGATACGTTATGAAGCTAATAAAAAAAAAATTCGTTATGCAAAAAAATCAGGTGTTTGTTTTGATGAAACAATTAATTAAAAAAGGTATATATAATGAAAAAAATTAATAATCAGACTGATAACAAATCCTTTTTGGCTTTAAAAGAAATTTTTAATTTTACATCTGTAATGCAAATTCCTAAAATTGAAAAAATAGTGATTAATATGGGGGTAGGCGAAGCTATTGCTAATATTAAAATTTTAGATGATTTAGCTGAACAATTGAGTTTATTGAGTGGCCAAAGACCCCTTGTTATTAAAGCAAAAAAATCTATTTCTAATTTTAAATTAAGAGAAGGAAATCCTATTGGTTTAAAAGTTACTTTAAGAGGTTTTAAAAAAGAAGCTTTTTTAAATAAGTTAATTAATATTGTTTTACCTAGAATAAGAGATTTTCGTGGTTTATCTCATAAATCTTTTGATGGAAGAGGGAATTACGCTTTAGGTATTAAAGAGCAAATTGTTTTTCCTGAAATTGATTTAGATAAAGTTAAAAATATTTGTGGCATGGATATTTGTATTGTAACAACAGCACAAACAGATGTAGATGCAAAAAAATTATTATCATTTTATGGTATTCCTTTTTATAAATAGTTAAATTAAATTTATTAATACAAAGTTTTATTTTTATACAGAAAGGATTTTTTTATGGCCAAAAAGTCAAAAATTGCAAAAAATCAAAAACAAAAATTATTATATTTAAAATATAAAGAAAAAAGATTAGAGTTAAAAAAAAACAAAGATTATCAAGGACTTTCACGTTTACCAGTGCAATCTTCACCTGTTCGTTTAAAAAATATTGATTTAATTGATGGTAGATCTCGTGGATACCTAAGAAAATTTGGTTTATCTCGTATTAAATTTCGTGAATTAGCTAATAAAGGTGAAATACCTGGCGTTAGAAAAATTAGTTGGTAAAGGACAAATAGTATTATGATAACAAATCCTATCGCTGATTTATTAACAAGAATACGTAATGCTAATCAAATGCGTTATGAAAAACTTTCAGTACCTCGTTCTAAATTAAAAATGAAAATGTTAGAAGTGATTAAAAAAACAGGTTTTATTAAAGATTTTCATTTAGATAAAATGCAAAAAAATATTTTAGTTTACCTAAAATATGCAGATGATAAAGAAAGAGTTATTAGAGGATTGAAAAGAGTTTCGAGATACGTTTCAGTGAAACAAATTCCTAAAGTATCTCATTTTGGAATAGCTTTAATTTCAACTTCTAAAGGTATTTTGACTAATCATGAAGCTTTGACACAAAAAATTGGTGGTCAAGTTTTAGCTTATATTTGGTAATTATGAAAGGAAAATAAAAACCTATGTCTCGAATAGGAAAAAAAGTTATTAATATTCCACAAGGTATTACAGTAGAAATTAAAGAGAATAATTTAGTAAATGTTAAATCTTCTACTAATCAATGTTCATACCAATTTTATCCTTTATTAAAAATCAATTCAAAAGATAATGTAATTACAATTGAACGTATTAATAATGAAGTTTTTATGAAGAAAATTCATGGCACAACGAGAGCTTTATTAGCTAATATGATTTCTGGTTTAAATAAATCGTTTACTAAAAAATTAGAATTAGTTGGTTTGGGTTACGATGTTAAACAAGACGGACAAAAATTAGTTTTTTCTTTAGGTTTTTCTCATCCAATCATATTGCCTATTCCAAAAAAATTACAAGTAGAAATTATCAAAAATAAAGAAATTATTATTAAAGGCGCTGATAAACAATTTATAGGTGAATTTGCTGCTAAGATAGCTAAATTACGTAAGCCTGACCCTTATCAAGGTAAAGGTGTTTGTTATGAGGGTCAATATATTCATCGTAAAGCAGGAAAAAGTGCTAAAAAATAGGAAAGGATATTTTTTTTGGGAATAAATTATGTTTAATAAAACATCTTCGCATTTATTACGAAAAAGACGTCATTTACGTTTAAGAAAAAAAATTATAGGTACAACACAAAGACCACGATTAAATATTTTTTATTCTAAAAAATATTTTTATGCTCAAATAATTGATGATCAAAGACAAATTACTTTATGTAGCGTTCATAGTAAAGAAATTAATGCTAATGTCGTTAATATTAAAGTAGCTTCCGATATTGGCAAAATCATTGCTCAAAAAGCTTTAGCACAAGGAATTAAAAGTGTTGTATTTGATCGTGATGGACGTTTATATCACGGTCGTATTAAAGCAGCAGCAGAATGCGCTAGAAAGGAAGGATTACAATTTTGATTTCTATGAAAAAAGAAATGATTTATGAAAAAAAGACATTTTTAGAAGAAAAAGTAATTAAAATTAACAGAATTACCAAAGTGGTTAAAGGTGGACGTCGTTTTCGTTTTTCTGCTTTAGTTGTTGTAGGAGATAAAAAAGGTAAAATAGGTTTCGCTACAGGTAAAGCTTTAGAAGTTAGTGACGCTATTAAAAAAGCTTTAGAAAAAGCTAAAAAAAAATTAATTAATATTTCTCTTTTTGGTTCTACTATTCCTCATGAAGTAATTGGAAATTTTGGCGCTTCTAAAGTTTTTTTAAAACCTGTGTCAAAAGGTAAAGGAATTATCGCAGGCGGAAAAGCAGCGCGTACAGTTTTTGAATTAGCAGGTGTTAATGATATTTCTTCTAAAATTTTTGGTTCTCGTACTTCTGTTAATGTTTTAAAAGCGTTAATTAAAGGTTTAAAAAATTTAAGAAGTTTAAAAGATGTTAGCAAATTAAGAGGTGTTACTTTAAATAATCGATTTAAAGGAATAACTAAATGAAAAAAATAGAAATTATATTAAAAAAAAGTCTTATAGGTAGAACACCGAATCAAAGAAAAAATGCTCATGCTTTGGGTTTAAAAAAAATTAATCAAAAAATTATTATAAATGATGCAGAAACCATTAGAGGTATTATTAAAAAAATTCATCATTTAGTTTTAGTTAAGGAAATTATTATAAAGGAGCGTTGAGTATGTTACATTTATTAAAACCGATTAAAGGTGCTCGTAAAACAAAAAAACGGTTAGGACGTGGACCAGGAAGTGGTAATGGTAAAACTGCTGGTAAAGGTCATAAAGGACAGTTAGCTCGTTCTGGTGGAAAAACTCGAATAGGTTTTGAGGGAGGGCAAACGCCTTTTTTTCAAAGAATTCCTAAAAGGGGATTTTATAGTTTTCAAAAAACTAAATATTCTTTAGTTAACTTAAATGAATTAGAAATTTTTGATAATGATATTTTGGTGAATAGAAAACTATTAATACAAAAAAAAATTGTTCCAAAAAATGTGTCTTTAATTAAAGTTTTAGCTAAAGGAGAATTAACTAAAAAATTAACTGTCCAAGCTTCTAAATTTTCAAATAAAGCTCAAGAAATTATTCGACAAAAGGGCGGAAATGTTGAGATAGTAAGGTAGTTCAATATGAAAACAATAATGAATTATTTTATATCTCAAAAAAAAAATATTCATAAAATTTTATTTACTTTAATTATTATTTTTGTTTATGTGATTGGCACCAACATTCCTGTTCCTTGTTTAGATTCGAAAACATACAAAGCTATTAAATTTTGGAGTAGTATTCGTTATCAGATATTGAATTTTGGTTTTGGCAAAGATAAAACTAAATTTCCTTTTGCTATTTTATCTTTAGGGGTGATGCCTTACATTACTACTTCAATTATTCTACAATTAGCTAATAAAATTGTTCCTTTTTTAAAAGAATGGGGAGAACATGGTGAAAAAGGAAAATATAAACTAAATTTATTTAGTCGTTTTATAACTTTGATCTTATCTTTTGGATATGGTTTGAGTATTACTTCACAATTAAAACACAACCGATTACTTAGCGAAAACACCTCATTAATGCAATTGAAAGTGACTTTTTTTTTAGTAGTTGGCGTTTTTATTTGTATATGGTTAGCTGATTTAATTACCGCTAAAGGAATAGGAAATGGAATTTCTATTTTAATAGCGATTAATATTAGTAAAGAAGTATACAATACTTTTAATTTTTTATATGCTCCTCCAGAAGATTATGCATTAACAATATGGAGTAGATGCGCTATTTTGAGTTATTTATTATGTTTATTAGTTTTGACTATTATTTTATGTTCCGCTTATTTAAAAATCCCTATTCTTTATTATACTATTAATGTTAATAAAATACATGAAGCTAAAATTGATAAACATATTCCTTTTAAAATAAATAGCGCTGGTGTGTTACCTGTTATTTTAGCTACTTCTTTGATGAATATGTTTGATATGATAAGCGTTTTTCTTAGTTCTAATAGTAATTTGAAGAATATTATTGACTCATATCTTTCAGCTTCGAAACGTCCAGAATTAGGAGTAAGTTTTTTTCTTTATTTATCTTTTATTTTATTATTTTCTGTTTTTTCTATGTTTATGGTTATTAATCCTCGTGATGTTACAGAACATTTATCTAAACAAGATGCTTATATAGAAGGCATAAAACCAGGTGAAGAAACATTACATAAAATTACTGATGAATTATTTAAAATTACTTTAATTGGGGCTATATTTTTAACTTTATTGGCTGCTATGCCTGATATATTAAATTGGTTTTATAAATGGTTTTATGATCAAAACTTACCACAGAATATGCAATTTGGCGGAACTAGTCTTTTAATTATAGTTGGTGTTGCTTTAGAATGTGTACAACGTATGAATACAAAAACTCATTTAACAAGTATGTATAATAAATTATTTTAAAATATTTTTATTTCATATTAAATTGTCATTTTTATAATTTTTTTGAAAAAAGAAAAATGGTGAATTGTATATTTTATGATATCTATTAAATCATCTAACGAAATTGCTATTATGAAAAAAGCGGGTTCTATTTTGTTTTGGTTACATCAACAGTTATCAAGTTGTTTAAAAGTAGGTATTTCGACTTGGGATTTAGATATGATGGCTGCTGCTTTAATGAAACAACGTAATGTTATTTCCGCTTTTAAAGGTTATAAAGGATTCGGGGGGCATATTTGTATTTCTGTGAATGAGACAGTTGTACATGGTTTACCTTCGAAAAAGCAAATTTTAAAAATTGGCGATATTGTTTCAATTGATGCAGGTATCAAATATAAAGGTTATTATGTTGATTCAGCAGTTACTTATACTTTGGGTTCGGTTTCTTTTCTAGTACAACAATTATTAAAAGATACTAAAGAAGCCTTATGGGCTGGTATTAAAAAAGTAAAACCTAGTAATCACATTTCAGATATTTCACGAGCTATTGCACAAATTGGTCAAAAAAATAACTACGGTATTATTGAAGTTTTTTCTGGTCACGGTATAGGTTTAAAATTACATGAACAACCTTATATTTTTAATTTCGATTTTGTTTTAAAAGATTATATTTTAAAACCAGGTATGGTGTTTTGTATTGAACCAATGTTTACTTTAGGTTCTAAAGACATTAAAATTCTCCCTGATGGTTGGACAGCACAAACTTTGGATGCTAGTCTTAGTGCTCATTTTGAACATACTATTTTAGTAACATCGAGTGGTTATGATGTTTTAACATATGAAACATTCAAAGATTGTCAAATAGGATAAAAAAATTAATTATGGATAAATCAAATATAAAAGATGCTAGGGTTGTAGGCGTTTTTCCTAATGCTACCTTTCAATTAGAACTTTTAGATAATAAAAAGGTTATTTTTGCTCGTATTTCAGGGAAAATAAAAGTTAATAATATTCGTATTTTATTAGGAGATAGAGTGCAAGTAGATTCAACTAAACGTATTGTTTATCGTTATATTGATAAAAATATTGATAAAAAATAATAATTGATAATGAATTCAGAAAGTTTATTTTTATAAAGATAAAAAAATAACAATTAGAAACAAATTTATTTGGAAGGAACAGTTGTTAAATAATGAAAGTAAGAGCTTCAGTAAAAAAACGTAGCGCTGATGATATTATAGTACGTCGTAAAAAAAGAATTTATATTATTAATAAAAAAAATCGTCGTCATAATCAAAGACAAGGTTAAGTAAGAAAGGAAATATTATTAAAATGGCAAGAATAGCAGGCGTAGATATTCCTGGTAATAAAAGAGTAGTAATATCGCTGACTTATATTTATGGAATCGGCCTTAAAACTTCTCGTAAACTTTTGTGTGATTTGCATATTGATGAAAACATTAGAGTTAATAAATTAAGCGAAGAACAATTATCTCATTTACGTAATGAATGTACTAAGTTAAGCGTTGAAGGTTCTTTAAGACGTAATATAACTTTAAATATCAAAAGATTAATGGAAATTGGATGTGATAGAGGTATTCATCATCGTCGTGGATTACCTGTTAGAGGACAAAAAACGCGTAATAATGCTAAAACAGCTAAAAAAAGACGGAAAAAATAAATACTAAAAAATAAATTTTAAAAAATCAAAAAAAGAGGTTTAAAGAATAATGGTACCAAAAAAAAAAACTCATCGTAAAAAGAAAATTAAGAAAAATATCCCTGTAGGGATTGCTCATATACATACAACTTTTAATAACACAATTTTGACTATTACAGATTTAGAAGGTAATGCTATTGTTTGTAGTAATGCTGGATCTTTAGGTTTTAAAGGAAGTAGAAAATCCACTTCTTTTGCGGCTCAACAAGTTGCTCGTAAAGCAGCCACTTTAGCAAAAGAACAAGGTATGCAAAAAATTGAAGTTTTTATTAAAGGTCCTGGCGTCGGAAGAGAAACTTCTATTCGTTCTTTACAAGAATCAGGTTTAGAAATTACGGCTATTAAAGATGTAACTCCTGTACCTCATAATGGGTGTCGACCACCTAAACGACCTCGCGGATAATTATAAAAAAAAGGAGTTATGATGGATAGATTAAAATTTATTAAACCTATAATGACAATTGAAAAAGAAAATGCTGATTTATTAAATAGTCGATTTATTATTCAACGTTTAGTTAGAGGTTATGGAATTACAATTGGTAATTCTTTAAGAAGAGTACTTTTATCTTCTTTACCTGGAGCTGCTATTGTTAATGTTCAAATCGAAGGCATAACGCATGAATTTAGCGTTATTCCAGGTATTTATGAAGATGTTATGTCCATTATTTTAAATTTAAAAAAAGTAGTAGTGCATGTAGATTCAGAAGATGAGGACTTTGAACAAAAATTATTTATTGATGTTCATGGAGAACAAATAGTTACTGCAGCTCATTTTCAAACCGTTGATGGTGTTTGTATTATAAATAAGGAACAAGTCATCGCTCATTTATCCAAAGATGCACATTTAAAAATGTCCGTTACTGTAAGAAGAGGGATTGGTTATAAAAGCGCAGAAGAAAATAAAATTTATAATAAAAAACAATTTGGTGTGATTGCTATTGATTCTTTGTATACACCAGTTGTACGTGTTACTTATCATGTTGAACAAAAATTAAACAATAAAGAAGAATTAATTTTAGATATTGAAACTAATAATTCTATTAATGCAAAAGAAGCTTTAGCTACAGCGGCCAAAATTTTAGTAGATCATTTTAATGTTTTAGTTGATTTATGTGATAAATTAAAAAATAATAATTTTATTTATGAACCGCAAACGGAAAGTTATAATCACGCCTTAGATTTAAGAATTGATCAATTAGAATTATCTGTTAGATTATTTAATAGTTTAAAAAAATCAGGTATTAATACTGTTAAAGAATTAGTTAATCAAAGTGAAAAATCTATTTCTAAATTGAATAGTTTAGGTAAAAAATCTTTTGAAGAACTTAAAAAAAAGATGAAAAAATTAGAACTTCAATTTAAATTATAAATAATTTAATTTAAAAAAGTTATATTAATGAAAAGAAGAAAAGAAGGAAAAAAATCAATGGCTTATAGTAGATTAAGACGTAATACAACTCAAAAAAAATCCTTGTTGAAAAGTTTAGTTTCTAGTTTAATTATTCATGAGTTTATTTTAACCACAGAATCAAAAGCTAAAGAGTTAAGAAAAATGATGGAAAAAGTGATTACTTTAAGTAAAAAAAATACTCTTCATTCTAGAAGAATTGCTTCACTCTTTTTATTTGATGAAAATATTGATGAAAATAAAACAGTTTTACAAAAATTATTTCAAGATATTTCTAAAAAGTATCAAAATCGTCAGAGTGGTTATACCAAAATTGTTAAAAGTGAATTTCGTAGAGGTGATGCTGCGCCTATGGCTTTTATTTCTTTAGTTTGAGTTGTGAATATATTATCATCAAAAGATAAAATTTAAATCAATTGTTTTATTTTTTGATGATAAATTAAAAAAATATCTAATTGTAATTACTTTTGTTGAAGTTATTGTTGAAATATATTTATTTTTCTAGAATTATATTCTAGATATTTTATTTACTAATAAAATTTAAAAGAGGAAAATAAAAGAAATTTAGAAATTAAATGATTATTGTTGAAAATTTATGTTTTAGTTACAATGACCGAACAGTTTTTAATCATTTGAATTTTCAAATTATGGATGGTCAATGGATTGCTTTAATGGGTGATAATGGTTCTGGAAAAACTACTTTAGTTAATATTTTAGTAGGGTTGTTATCATTTTCGAAAGGAAATATTTGGATTAATAATACGAAAATTAATCATTTTAATAATCATTCATTAAGAACTATGATAGGGATTATCTTTCAAAATCCAGATTATCAATTTGTGGGGTTTGATGTACGTAGTGACATGGCTTTTGGTTTAGAAAATCAAAATTTATCACGCATAATTATACAACAAAAAATTATAAAATATGCTTATATGTTGAATATTGAACATTTATTAGATAAAAAACCGCAAGAATTATCTGGTGGACAAAAGCAAAAAGTAGCAATAGCTTCTGTTTTGGTAATGGAACCTCAAATTATTATTTTTGATGAGTCTACTGCTTTTTTAGATCCTAAAAGTGTACAAGAAATTTATCAAATTATTCATCAAATTCATCAACAAAAAAAACAAATTTTAATTACTATTACCCATGATTTAACTTTCGCTTTGCAAAGCGACGAAATTATGATTTTAAATCAACAAGGTGATTTATGGAAAAAAAATCGACCTATCGATTTGTTACGAGATAATGATTTTGTCCATAAGTATTTTGATAATTTACCTTTAGCTCTCCAAATTTATTATCAATTGGAAAAAGAAAAGTTGAATTTTAAAAATCAAAAACTTTATAAAGAAATAAAGGAATTGTTATGGCAATACAATTTAATCAGGTAAATTTTTGTTATCATAAAAAAAATAAATATGTTTTACGAAATATTAATTTGAAAATTGTTGAACAAAATCAATTTATTGCGGTAGTAGGAACTATTGGTTCTGGCAAATCTACTTTAGTACAATTAATGAATGGTTTACTAACTCCATCTACCGGTTATTTAAAAGTTTTTAAACAAAATATTTTTCCGAATACTTCTTCAAAAAAACTTTTCTTGTTAAAGAGACAAATAGGTTTAGTTTTTCAATTTCCTGAATATCAACTTTTTGAAATTTCAGTATTAAAAGATGTTATGTTTGCTCCTAAAAATTTTGGTTCTAACGAAGTAGAGGCGCAAAAAAAAGCTATCAAAGCTTTGCAACAAGTGAATATTGATTCTTCATTGTTTCATTGCTCTCCTTTTAGTTTATCTGGTGGACAACAAAGAAAAGTTGCTATCGCTGGTATTTTAGCTATGAATCCTAAAGTTTTAATTTTAGATGAACCTACTAGAGGTTTAGATATTAAAAGTCAAATAGATATGATGGATATTTTGACTAAACAATATCAAGAAGAACAGAAAACTATTATTCTGATCACTCATGATATTGATTTGGTAGCTCAATATGCACATCAAGTTTTATTGATAGATAAAGGTAAGATATTATTTTTTGGTTCAAAAGAAAATTTTTTTCAACAAAATACAACTTTTGTAGCACCTCAAACTTTTAAAATTATGAAATTATTATCACAAAAAATGCAAATACCTTTTAAACCACATTATTCAAGAACTTCTTTATTGAAATATTTAAAAAAATTTTTGCAATCAAAGAAGGAATCATGAACATGATAGAATTAAATCATGAGTATAAAATAAAAAAACATTTTTTATTTTGCATTAACCCAGCTTTAAAAATAATTTTCTTTATGTTCATGTTTAAAATTATTTTTAGTTTGAATATGGTTAGTCCTCAACAAGATTTTAATTTATTTTTTGGTTTTTATTTTTTGATCATTGTTGGTTTTTTAATTGGTTGTATGTTGTCTTTAAATTTTTCTTTCTTTCATTTATTACAACACATATCTTATTTAAAATTTGTTATTATTTTAAGTTTAATTATTAATTTAACAACGATACCACCATCATCTGAAAAGTTTTTACAATTTAAGACTTGGGATATTTCTTTGTTTTCTTTTTTCATCATACTTTTATTTTTCTTCATTATCACTAATTATTTTGGTTTTAAAAAAATTAGGTTGGTTTTATTTTTGTTTTTATTTCTTTTTTTACCTTTTTTACTAACCCAATTTGCCATTGAGGGAATGATTTTCACTACAACACCTTTATATTTATCGCACCAATGTATTTTCAGACTTGTTTTGATTTGTATACGTATTTGGTTATTTATTATTTTAAATATTTTAATGGCTCAAACCACTTCTTTTATGGAAATTAATGATGGTTTAGAAATTTTATTAAAACCTTTGAAAAAAATAAAATTACCTGTAGAAATGTTTTGTTTATTGATTTCTTTGATTTTTATGTCTATTCCTTTTTTGTTAGAAACTACGCAAAAAATTTTAAAAGCACAAATGGCTCGTGGCATTAATTTTTATACGAAAAATATTAGAAAAAGAATTTATTATTTGTTATCTATATTGATTCCTATTTTTGTTTTATCTTTGAAAAAATCTTTTATTTTAGCTAATGCAATGGAAACACGTGGTTACGTGTTAGGAAAACCAAGAACTAAGTTAATATCTTATTGTTTAACTATCACAGACTATGTATGTGGAGTCGTCATGTTATTTTTATTTGTGGTTAGTTTTTATATGTAAACATAATTATAAAATGAGGTTTTTTTATTTGAAATTATTTACTTATAAATTAGTTTTGAGTTATGATGGAACCCAATATCATGGTTATCAAAAACAAAACTTTCCTATCATAACCATTCAATCAGTTTTAGAAAATGCTTTATGGAAAGCAACGAAACAAAAAATTAAAACTTTTGCTGCTAGTCGTACAGATAAAGGTGTACACGCTCAAGGACAAGTAGTACATTTTAAAATTCATTTTTATATTTTACCTATTACTTTAAAGTTGGTTTTAAATAAAATATTACTTCCGAATATTAAAGTTAACCATTTAACTTTAATGCCTATGAGTTTTCATGCTCGTTATTCTGTGCAATCGAAAATTTATCAATATGTTTTTGCTAAAAAACCTGTTAACCCTTTTAATTGTCGTTTTCAAGTCTATTTTACTAATATTGATTGGCAAAGATTATCACAAGCTTTACCTTTATTACAAGGAACTCATAATTTTACTTTATTTACTAGTAATAAAGATAAAAAAAAATCACTTATTAAATCAATATATGATCTAACATTAAAAGAAACTAAAACAAAATACATTTTATTGTTTCATGGGAAAGGTTTTTTAAAACAAATGATTCTTTTTTTAGTAGGTTTTTTAATTCGTATAGGACAAAAACAAAAACAAATTACTGATTTACAAAAAATGCTGCAATTACATGATATGCCTAAATGTTCATTTTTGGCTCCTCCTCAAGGTCTTTGTTTAAAAAAAATTTTTTATAAAAAGGAAAAAGGAAAGTAAATATGTTTATTTCTTTTGAAGGTTGCGAAGGATCAGGAAAAACAACTTTATCTATTGCTTTATTTCAAAAACTCAGTAGCATGTCATATCCTATTCTTTTAACGAAAGAACCAGGGGGTAGTAATTTTAATTTAGACATTAAACAAATCTTATTAAAGTTTTATAATCAAATTGATTTTCGCACTGAAGCTTTATTATATGCTGCTGATCGAACAGAACATTTGAAAAACGTCATTCTCCCTGCTTTAGATAAAACAAAAATTGTAATTTGTGATCGTTATTTAGATTCTTCTTTAGTTTATCAAGGGTATGTTAGAGGTTTAGGCGATGAGTTCATTCGAACCATTAATCCGCTGGCTTGTCAAAATCTACCAGATATTACTTTTTATTTAGACTTAGACCCAAAAATTGGTTTACAAAGAATTAGAACCCAAAGAAGCCAACAAATGGATTTTTTTGATTTACAAAATTTAACTTTTCATCAAAAAATAAGAGAAGGATATTTACAAATAGTCAAACAATTTCCTCAAAGAATTTGCGTCATAGATGCACAACAACCTTTAACTTTAATTCAAAAAAATATCGAAAATAAAATCGAAAAATTATTTCAAATTAAATTATGACAATAGCAGAAAACTTATTAGCTAAATTCCACCAAATTATACAAAATCAAAAATTATCTCATATTTATTTAATTGAAGGTGGTAATGATGTGGAACAAAAAAAATTTCTTTATGATTTAGCAGAACTTTTTTTAAAAATCACTTCTATATCTTCATGTTTAAAACAAATGATTCAAGTGAATCATTATCCTAATTTTTATTATTTGTCTTCGTATAATAATTTAATTACAAAAGAACAAATTTTAGCAATGCAACAACATTTTCACCATACTTCTTTGATTAATTCTAAAAAAATGTATGTCCTTTATAAGGCAGAACATATTTCTGAAAAAGCAGCACATAGTTTATTACATTTTTTAGAAAATCCAGTGAATAATCAAATTTTAGGCATTTTATTTACTAATAATCATCATTTGTTGTTGTCAACAATATTGTCTCGTGTACAAATTTTTCATTTAACTTCTTCTTCATCTATATTTCCCCAAAATTCTCAGAAAATACTTAATCCTTTAGATCAAGTGTTTTTCAATTTATTAAAAAAAAAACACAATAATATTTCTTCTGATTTTTTATTGACATCTTATTATCTTAATTTAAAAAAATTTTTTTTTAGTTTCTGTCAATGGAAACATATTTCATTCGATGTGTTGATGGAATTTTGGTTTGAACATAAAGATCTATTGACTCAAAAGGTTTTTATAGAGGATTTTTTAATTCTTTTATTAGTTTTTTGTTTAGATTTGTATAAATATCGTTCTCAATCTTTGGGTTTTGTTTTTCCCGTGGAATTGTTTTCTCAAACTTGGTTAGTGAAACTTTCTGAACAACATTTTCAATCTTTATTGAATCTTTTAAACAAAATAGAAAAACAAAAAACAGTGATTGAATATCCATTTTGTTTTATGGGTTTTTTAATAGAAATAATGCAGATGTTCAATGGTTAAAAATTTAAGAAAAGAATTGATACATGATTAGTATTCAACAAACATTTCTAACAACCAAAGCTACTTTATATTTAGTAGCAACACCTATCGGTAATCTTTCTGATCTAAGTTTTCGTGCAGTCGAAATATTACGTCAAGTAAATTATATTTTAACAGAAGATACACGTCGAGCACAAATACTTTTGAATCATTATCATTTGCGTAACCATTTAATATCTTTACATCAATATAACGAAAAACAAAAAATCACTCAACTTTTAGCATTATTACAGCAAGGTAAAAATTTAGCTTTAATTAGTGATGCTGGTACTCCTTTAATTAGTGATCCTGGTCTTTTTTTGGTTCAAGAAATACAAAAAGCAGGGTTTTATGTCACTACTGTTCCTGGAGCTTCAGCTTTTTTAGCAGCTTTTAGTCTTTCATCTTTTGCTTTACCTTTTATCTTTTGTGGTTTTTTACCAAAAAAGATAAAACAAAAAAACCAAACATTGGAAAAATATCGTTTTTGGAGTGAAACTTTAATTTTTTATGAATCACCTCAAAGAATTACCCATACTTTGATATTAGTACAAAAATATTATCCTCAACGAAAAATCGCTTTAATGAGGGAATTGACAAAAAAATTTGAGACTATTATGCATGGCACTATTGAAGAGTTTTTAACCCAAAAACTTTCTTGTAAAGGGGAATATGTTTTGGTTATAGAGGGTTGTACGGGCAATGAATATCATAATGTTGATTTGGATGAAGCAATGTTTTTTTTGAAAAATAAAGGATTCACGGAAAAAGAAATTTTTAATAAATTAGCCAAAAATTATCATCTTTCTAAAAAAGATATTTATCGTAAATACAAAATTCAAATATCTGAAAAAGAAAAGGATATGTAAATTTTTATGAATGAAAATAAAAAATTTTTTATTACCACTTCCATTCTTTACGCGTCGGCTTTGCCTCATATTGGCAATATTTATGAAATTATTTTAGCAGATGTTATTGCTCGTTTTAAAAGATTAGATGGTTATGATGTTTTTTTTCAAACAGGCACAGATGAACATGGGCAAAAAATAGAACAAAACGCTTTTAAACAAAATTTATCACCTCAAACATATGTGCAAAAAATCTCAACTCAAATCAAAAATATTTGTGATAAAGTTAATATTAAATATAATAAATTTATACAAACATCTGAAAAAAATCATAAAAAAACTGTTCAATTGATTATAGATAAACTTTTAGCTAAAGGTGATATTTATTTAGGTGTTTATGAAGGTTGGTATTCGGTGGCTGAGGAAAGTTATATTATGCCTAAAGATTTAATTGATGGTAAAACTTTAAGTGGAGAAGTTCCATTATGGATGAAAGAATCAGTTTATTTTTTGAAATTATCTCAATATCAAGAAAGATTAATATCTTATTTAAATGATGAATCTTATTTAATTTTACCAACTGATAGAAAAAAAGAAATTCTTAATTTATTACGAACGCCATTACCAGATTTATCGATTTCTCGCACCTCTTTTAAATGGGGGATTCCTTTTAATTTTGATTCTCAACATATTGTTTATGTGTGGATTGACGCTTTAAGTAATTATATTAGTGGTTTAGGTTATCAACCAATGTATTCTTATCGTGAACAACCTTCTCTTTTTCTTCATTATTGGCCTTGTGATTTACATGTTATAGGTAAAGATATTAGTCGTTTTCATTTGATTTATTGGCCTATTTTATTGATGTCTTTAGATTTACCTTTACCAAAACAATTTTTGATTCATCCTTGGTTATTATTTAATAATCGTAAAATGTCTAAATCTACTAATAATGTTCTTTATGTTGATGATTTATTAAAATTTTTTTCTGTAGATGCAATTCGTTATTTTGTTTTACATGAAATCCCTTATGTTTCTGATGGTATTTTAACTAATGAGTTATTATTAGAACGTTATAATACAGATTTAGTGAATAATTTAGGTAATCTCTTAAGTCGTACTTTAGGTATGATTGCTAAGTATTCTAATCATCAATTGATTAAACCTATTTCTATTACAACCAATTCTTTTGATAATATGATTAATTTACCACAAGAAGCTTTAGCTTTGTTACCTGCCGTGCGTTGTGATATGAAATTGTATCGTGTAGGCGATGCTTTAGAAAAAATTATGAAATTAGTACGCCTTTGTAATAAATATATTGATATCATTCGACCTTGGAATTTAGTTAAATCAACGAATGATATAGTAAAATTAAATGAGTTTTTATATAATTTAGTTGAAACATTACGTTTTATTGGAGTTGCCTTAAAACCTTTTTTACCGGATACTGCTGATATGATTTTAACTCAAATTAAAGCTGAAAAAACTAATTTTGAAAGTTTAAACCATTTTAATGTGACAAAAAGTAAGTTTTTATATCCACAATCAAAACTTTTTGATCGTTTAGAAAAAATATAATATTTTTGTATTTATCAAATTATATAATTTTTGGATATATATTGACAAATATTAAAGTTTATGGAGAATTTCACAATGAAATTATTTGTTATTACGTTTAATTCTTTTATATTATGAGTCTTTTTTATTTAAAAATACAATTGACAACATGAATCATAATTTGAATAACAGATAAAAAATAAGTTGGCTTTTCTTTTATTTTTTTAATTTTTAATGCTTGAGAAATATTTTTTTTGACTTCTAAATTAATTTTATTTTCACTTAAAGAAATAAAAGCAATTTCAATAGCAGAAAAAAAAGCATTAAATAAAATTAAAATACAAAATCCAAAAATTAAAGACCACACTTTTTGAAGCCTCTTTTTACTTCTTCATGAAACGAAGATAATGCATAAATATTATTAAGATGATAAAGTATCAGATCATCATTCTCCATATAATTTTAATATCATTCCTTTTTTATCAATTATTATTTTTTAAAGTTTACTTTGAGAATATAAACTATAATAATTTTATCATATAAAAAAACAAATGTCAAAATTTTATTATGATTTATATGTATAAAATATATCGATATTGAAAACAATAAATCATTTTAATAAAATAATATTATTCATAAATGATATAATAATAGTATTATAATTATCGTTAATATTTAATTTTTTTGATTAATTTTTACTTTAAATTTTTTAAATGTTCAAAAAGAATCCAAGGTTATAAAAATATAAATGATAATTATTAATATAAAATAAAAAAAATATAA
>NZ_JPSQ01000019.1 GCF_001189415.1 Candidatus Phytoplasma phoenicium | reverse complement strand
CTTCATCATTAGATAATATAACAGGTTTTAATATTTTAAAAATCATAAAAATTATTCATCAAAAATTCAAAACAACTATTATTTTAGTATCGCATGATAATAAAATTATTAAAAGTTTATGTAACAAAATAGTTATTTTAGAAAAAGGGGAAATTATCCGAAGGATAAATTTTCGACCTCAATTAATCGAACCATTTTCGTATGAAAAAGAATTTAATAAATAAAAAAATATGTTATTTTATAAGTGTGTTTTTTATAGCATTTTTATGATTTATTGGTTATCCAATTATTGTTATATTTCATCAATATTTGATAAATGTAAAAAATATATTCAAAAAAATTCTATCCATCTAAATAGTCGTATTTTTTTGAATAAATATTAAAATCATTCATATATAAATATTTTGATATTTGAAAAAATTAATAAATTGTGAGGAAATTAGCATCAATGTTTAAACTAAATCAAAAAATAATAATTGTTGTAATAACAAGTTTTTTGGTTTTCAGTATATTAGGTTATAATTTTTATCAAAAGATTCCAACAAAACATGTACTTTTGACCACACCTATAATAAGCATAAAACAATTACTAGAACAAATTCCAATTAAAAAATTCAAACAAAATAATTTGTCTCCAAAAATTGAGTTTTATTCAAATAATTATGTTAGTGCTATTAATGCAGTAAGCGAGAAAAGAGCTGACGCTACTCTTTGTTGTCATATGCCATATATTTTAGAAAATCATTTGAATCATAAATCATGGGAAAATATTCAAATAGTTCAACCTTTTTATGTAGGGAAATTTGGTATTTTTGCAACAGATTCATTTGATATTAATACAAAATCAAATATAATAATAACTATTCTTTCGAATCCATCAAATGAACGTTTAGCTTATTATTATTTATATAAATTATCTAAAAAATTTCCAGATACTTTTGGTCAAAAATTTAAAATGAAGACAGAAACGGAAGCATTGTTAAAACAAGATCCAAATACACAAAATCATGATTTCTTACAACTTTTTAAATTAAAAAAAGAACATTTTGAAATGACAGGACTAACAATCAAAAAAGTAGGGCTAACTCAAATAGGAAATATTCCCGAAACGGAAACAGATTTAATTATTAGTTTTCCTGCGTTAATGTCTATATCTCCTTTCAAATATCTTGAGAATTTAAATATTAGTGAATCAGAAGTTTTTGAAGATAAATTTTTAACTGTTCATGCTATTTCGTTAATGACACATAAAGATCATCAAAACGATAAATCTATTGAATTAGTGAAAGAAGGTTTACGTTCATCTGAAATTTTTGAATTTTATAAACAACAAGCAACAAATGATAAATTTTTAATTCCAATAGATAAAATCGAACCAATAAGAAAATCTATAGTTTTATTACAAAAACATTGGTCACAGATAGTTTCAGAGGAATAGTTTTGTTTTTAAAGAATTTATGGAATGCTATCCAATATAAAGAACCAGGTAAAAATAATTACTTGATTTTAAAAGGTTTAACGGAAACTTTAAAATTAACTATTTCGGCAACTATTATATCAATTTTTATAGGTTTATGCTTCGGAATTTATTTGTATATGTTGAAATTAAATAAAAATTACTGGAACCAGAAAATTTATTTTTTCATTAATTTTCTTTTTAATTTCTTAATTTCTCCTCCGTTTTTACCTTTATCTATTTTAATTATTAAATGTTTTTTGGGTAAATTTTTTAATTTATATTTTGGTTTTAAAAGTGCTTTTATTTGTTTATCCCTAGTATTAACTCCTCTTTTTGCTCGTAATTGTGAACAAGTTTTTTTAGAATTGGATAGTCATTTATACGAAACATCATATGTTTTAGGTGCTAATAAAAGCCAATTTATTAGATATTTTTTATTAAAAGAAGCACAAGCTAGTATCTTATTAAAAACAATATCTCTTTTTGTGAGCTCTTTAGCTTATGGAAGTGTTTTAGGTGCTTTAGGAGCAGGTGGTTTAGGGGATATTGTCTATGAATATGGGGTTCATTCTTCTTTTTCTTTTGGAGAAAAATTCACAAGTACAGACATCATTATTGTATGTGTATTGATTAATTTTATTTTAGTAGAAATAATTTTTTATATAGGACATAAAATAGCACATCAAATAAATAAAAAATAAAAAAGGTCGTTCCCCAGAAAAATGGGATTTAAACAAAGCCAAAAAAATAAGTCAAATTGTAAAAGAGGAAAAAATAAAAAAATCATATATTTATGATATAAAATCCATTTGACAATATTTATCACAAGAAAAAATTTTTGAAATTGTTTGTGGACAAAGAAAAACTATAAATAAAATCTTTTTTTCAAGTATGTATATTTAAATTATCAGGACGTTTTGAATATCCATCATTTATTATTTACAATCCCTTCTCCTCCTTTTTAGATTATTCACGCCGTTCATTTAACTCAAAAGTATTTATTCAATTCTTTGACTAAAGTTTTATTTATTAAGACCAAACAATGAAAGAGGAGAAAAATATGAAAAAATTGACTAAATATATTTATGATTTAAAATCAATTTTGAAATATTTACTCCAAGAAACGAAATTCCAAATTGTTTGTGTTCGTCAAAAAACGAATTATAATACTTGCTTCAAATGTTTATATTTGAATTATGGATATATTTTAAAAATTCACCAAATAATTACTGCAAATGCCTTCTCCTCTTTTTCAAATTGATTTTTCTCCTGCTTCACTGAAATCAATTGTCATTTTTTCCAAATTGTTATATCAACTGTATTCTTTAATTGTATTATATTTTAAGTTGATTTGTTTTAAACCATTCGTAAACAAACTAAATTTAATTTAATAAACATCTTTTTCATGAATGTTAGTTTTTTGAGCTTGAAAGATTTGAGTATTAGTGTCTGCTAAAGAGTATTTTTATCTAAAATCTTGCGAGGTTAGCATTAAAAATCCAAGCTAAATATGGGTTCTCAAATTGTTTGACTGTTACTTGAAAAAAGGTTGTGATTCATAATATGGTTGTAAATTATAACATTTTGAAGCATAATCAAAAACTGAAAATAAGTTATTATAATCAGCGTATGTTTAGTTGATTTTTTTAATTTCACAATAGGCTAACCACTACATCCCTCATAAGGTTTATTAATAGTACTAATTTTTTGTTTTAAGAGGCTTTTTGTTGGATTTCTTGTTTTCCCCGTTCAAATTCGTTTTTTAGTCTTTGAATCACACGTTTTTCGGGAATAATACGCACACCATCATCAAAATAAATGGCGTCAATTGATACATAATGAAAAGTTTTTGGTGGTGTAAAGGGTAAGGCTAAACCAGCTAGAAGGTGTCACATTATAACAACCATAATATTAAATATTAGTAAATATTTTTTTAATTTAAACATTAATTAAATCTCCTTTGATTTTTTTATCCCTCAACTAAGTGATTTCATAAAAGGATTTTATTAAAGAGTCAATTTGTCTCTCATATTCTTCTTTACTTTTATCGTGGTCATCATGTGGAAAGTGATTTATTATTTTGATGATTTCATTTAATCTATTTTCATTCATTCTTTGATCATCTTCTAAAATTCCGCGTTTAATTTGAATATCATGTATTTGACCAGCTAATTCTATATTCTCTTTAGGAAGTTCTTCTAATCTGTTTTTTAACTTTTGTTTTTCATTTTTATCAGTAGTAACTTTTAATTGTTCTTCAGTTTTTTTAATTTCTTTTTCTTTTT
>NZ_JPSQ01000018.1 GCF_001189415.1 Candidatus Phytoplasma phoenicium | reverse complement strand
TATAAATTATTTTTTTTTCTTGTTGGGTTTTGTTGAAGAAGAAGCTTTTTCCTGATTTTTGATTTCTTTAGCTTTGTCTTCTAATATTTTTGTTATTTCTGGGTTTGATAACATTTGAATAATTTTATTTCTGTCTTCTTCTGAATAATTTTCAAGAGTATTATATAATTCATAATAATTTCTCACATCTTTTTTAGATTCTTCTTTTGATGGAATTATATCTTTTCCATGATCTTTTTTAGGTGCAGCCATTACTTGATGTACATTATTAGTAATTAAAAATAACCCTAAACCAATAAATAAAATAATATTAAATATTAGTAAATATTTTTTTAATTTAAACATTAATTAAATCTCCTTTATTTTTTTTTATCCCTCAGCTGAGGTGATTTCGTAGAGCGAATTTAATTTAGATAAGATATCATCTTTTTCTTGTTTTTCGTTAACTTTATATTGTTCTTCTAATATTTTTTTGAAATTTTTTGCGCGGGATAAGATGGATTCATAATATCTTTGGTCATGTTCTAAATGAGCAATATCTCTTTTAATACAAGAGATTTTATTAAGTAATTCTAAATTTTCTTTACGAAGTTCTTCTAATTTGTTTCTTAACTTTTGTTTTTCATTTTTATCAGTAGTAACTTCTAATTGTTCTTCAATTTTTTTCTTTTCTTTAGCTTTTTCAGCTTGTTCTCATTCTTTTTCTTTTTGTTGTTCTGTTAAAAGATTAATATTATTTTGAGTTTCTTGTTGTTGTGCTTTGAGATCAGCTATTTTTAATTCAACTTGATCTAAAAGTTTTTTGATTTTGTCTTTTTGTTCTTGGATAAGTTCTTGGTTTTCAGATAATATTTTTAATTCTTTTTCACATTTTTCTAATTCGTCTGCCCAAGCGGATTTGAGTCCTTGGTAATTGTTAATGGTTTCGTCATATTTATCAATGGCTTTATCAATTTCATTGATTAATTGCCCGACATATTTAGAGGATGGCTTTTGGGGTTGATAAAAGAAAGCGAGATAAATGAAAGCGCAAAATAAAAGAATAATGAAAAAATAAATTAAATAACCCTTCCAAGTAGTTGTTTTAGGGATGATTAAAAAAACCACCAAAAAAAAGACTAGCTAGAAAAAACCACCAAAGAAAAGAAGATTGAAAAGAAAAATAATCTTTCCATAAGTCTAAAGGAGATAACATCATTATTTACCTCCTTTCTTTTGGTTTTCGATTTGATCTAATATTTCTGTGTTTTAAGAAATAATCATTCGATAAGCTTGTTTTAAGTCTTCAACATTGATTTCTTTTCTTTTATTTTTGTCAGTTCCTCTGTTTTTAGCGAAAATGGTGACTGTTGTTTTTAAAAAGTTTTCTAAAGTACGATTAGCTTTTAAGAATTGACGATTTTGTGGTAAATATTCTAAAGATTCGTTAATAATTTCCAATAAGTATTGTTTGGCTTCTTCGCTATAAGGGTTTTTTCGTTTGTTAATTAAAAATTTTAACATTTGTTGACGTTCTTCTTTATTACCAGGTTTTACTTCGATGTTGTATGTAAATCTTGATTTAATGGCTTCATCAATTTGTTGCTCATGGTTAGTTGCTCCAATAATGAAAATCGGTTTTTCAGGATTATTTTCAAAAGAAGTCATTTCTGTTTTGAATTGATTCACCACATTGGCGACTTCTTAATCAGCTTCTAATGTTCCTAAATCAGTAAAAATGGTTTCGCATTCATCTAAAAAGATAATAGCTCCGTTGTTTTTTTCCGCGGCGGCTCTCGCTGCTGCAAATAAATCTTTGACCATTTGAGGCGCTAAGCCTTTATATTTTTGGGAGAATAAAGAACTAGAAACTTCAAAAAAAGGTAAATTAGAAGTTTCTTTGGCTAAGGTTCTAGCTAAGGTAGTTTTTCCTGTTCCTGGTACCCCATACATTAAAATTCCTAAGGGTGATTCAACTTCACCAATTCCTTGGTAGTTTTCTTTATTTTTAAAATAATTTAAAAATCCTTCCACTGCTTGAAATTCTTCCTTAAAACCGATTAATTGTTGAAAAGATAAGAATTTTTGAGGATCAGTTGGTTGAAAAAGGGATTCTTCTTCGTTGTTTGGTTTAGATAATGTTGGTAATGTTTCTAAGGGAGGTTGTAATTGAGTTTGCAATTTCTCGATGAATTCATTGTTTTGAGTGGGGGATTCTTTTTTTAATTCATTTTGGTTTTGATGTAATTGTTTTTGGATTGCTTGCAAATTGATGGATTGATT
Source organism: Candidatus Phytoplasma phoenicium (assembly GCF_001189415.1). GTDB lineage: Bacteria > Bacillota_I > Bacilli_A > Acholeplasmatales > Acholeplasmataceae > Phytoplasma > Phytoplasma phoenicium. Next base: position 172 of record NZ_JPSQ01000018.1, on the reverse strand, counting down.
TTCGAGTCTTTTATGATGATGGGTGATTTGTTTTTCTGTTTCGATTAAAGTTTGATGATGGATCCATACATAAGTTCCTAGACAAAAAGAAAAAAATAAAAGAATAATTGTGATCATTAAATGTTTTGATGGTTTTTGGTTAATGTTCTTTTTCATTTGTTTTCCTTTCTCA
>NZ_JPSQ01000017.1 GCF_001189415.1 Candidatus Phytoplasma phoenicium | reverse complement strand
AAAGAAAATTAAATTTTTTCTTTTGACAAAATTTTGCTTTTTTCAAAGGTTTTAGGTTTTATTTTCAGTGTCCTTATTTTTTTGATGTTTTTTTATTTGAAAAATATATTTCATTAGATATGTGGTGTGGTTTAACATTTTTTGATTTATTATACAATAAATATAATTATGATAATTTTTTTACTTATATCATGAAAATTATTTTGGAAATCAATTAATTTAGAAAAGAAAATCATTATTCTAAAAATAGTTGAAAAAAGTAAAGACTATGATGGTAGTTTGTTGTTTTTTTATATAATTTTAGTTTTTTAAAAAATTTTTTCAGCAATAAAAATAAAATATTTAAAAATATTTTTAGTAAAAAATAGAGGAATAGTTATGAATATAATTTTTGATGATTTATATAATCCTTTGAAAAAAAAACAGTTGCAAATTTTAGATATTAATGGGGAGATTATTAATGAAAAATTAGAACCTAAAATATCAAATGATCAATTATTGGATATGTACAAAAAAATGGTTTTAACGAGAATCGCTGATGTTAAAGCTGTGCAATATCAGCAATATCCATATCCAGAGACAAGAATGTTGAATTATATTGTGAATAAAGGGCATGAAGCTTGCCAAATTGGAACAGGAGCCGCATTACAAAAACAAGATTGGATTTCTCCTTATTTCAGAGATTTAGGTTTATATTTATCTCGTAATGTTGATTTGGAACAAATTTATCTTTATTGGTATGGCCATGAAAAAGGTTCTCAATTAGATCCTGCTAAACGTATTTTACCTGTCAATATTATTATTGGTTCAGGAATTAATATTGGAGCAGGTTTAGCTATTGCGAGTAAAATTCAATCAAAAAATGAAGTAACTATCGCTACTATTGGCGACGGTGGAACATCACATGAAGAATTTTATTCTGGTTTAAATTTAGCAGCTTCTATGGATGCTCCTTTAGTAGTTTTAATTCAAAATAATCAATATGCTATTTCCACTCCTCGACAAAAAGCTACTAAAGCTGAGACTTTAGCACAAAAAGCTTATGCTTTTGGTATTCCAGGCATTCAAGTTGATGGGAATGATGTTTTAGCTGTTTACACTGCCGTGAAAGAATTCACTGATGCAGCTCGTCAAGGAAAAGGCACAGGTTTAATTGAAATGATTACATATCGTATGGGGGCACATTCTACTAATGATGACCCTAATTTATACCGTAGTAAAGAAGAAGCACAAGAATGGGAAACAAAAGATCCTATTAAACGTTTCCAAAAATATTTATTAAATAAAAAAGTATTAAATCCAGAATTAATCACCCAAATTGAACAAAACACAATTGATTATGTTAATAGTTTACATAAAAAAATATTGACTTACGGTGTTAAAATAGAAATCAAAGAACTTTTTGAATATGTTTATAAAGACATGACTCAACAATTAAAAGAACAATATCTCGATTATGAAACGTTTTTGAAATACCAAAAGGAAGGAAAATAAACGCATATGGCAATAATGAATATGTTGGAAGCTATTAATAATGCTTTAGATCTTCAATTAGAACATAATCCCAAGATAGTTTTGTTTGGTGAAGATGTAGGAAAATTAGGGGGAGTTTTCCGTGTTACTGCTGGTTTACAAGATAAACATGGAGAAAAACGTGTTTTTAATACTCCTATTACAGAATCAGGTATTGTCGGTAGCGCCATTGGAATGTCTTTAAATGGTTTAATTCCAATTGCTGAAATTCAACTGGATGGTTTTATGTATGTAGGATTACAAGATTTAGTTGCACATGCTGCTCGTTTTAGAAATCGTTCTCGTGGTAGTTTTTCATGTCCTATGGTTTTGAAATTTCCAGTTGGAGCAGGATTAAAAGCTTTAGAACATCACTCTGAATCTGTTGAACCAATTGTTAGTTTTTTTCCTGGGTTGAAAGTAGTTATTCCTTCGAATGCTTATGATGCTAAAGGACTTTTAATTGCTGCTATTAATGATCCAGACCCTGTTGTTTATATGGAACCAAAATTATTATATCGTGCTTTAAAACAAGAAGTGCCAGAAGGCATTTATGAAGTCGAAATTGGTAAAGCGAAAATAGTGAAAGAAGGAACAGATATTACTTTAGTAGCTTGGAGTTCTGCTATTCCTATTGCATGCAAAGCTATTGATGTGTTAACTCAAAAAGGTATATCGGTAGAAGTCATTGATTTAAGAACTATCAATCCAATTGATCGTGAAACAATAATTAATTCTGTTAAAAAAACAGGTCGTTTAGTAGTTGTTCATGAAGCTACCAAAACATATGGTCCAGCAGGAGAAATAATTACTTTAGTTAATGAACATGCTTTTAATGCTTTAAAAAGCGCTCCGCAGAGAATTACAGGAAATGATATTATTATGCCTTTAGGTCGTGCAGAGCATCATCAATTTTTGAATTCTGATAAAATTATTTATGGAATTAAAAAGATTTTTAATAAATTATAGAAATAAGTTTTCTATACAAACGAATCAAAAATATCAAATTGAAAGGGTTTCGCAAAAATGTCACAACAAATTAAATTTTATGAAGTGATCGAAGGTATTTCCGAAGGAACTATTATTAGTTTTAAAGTTAAAGTAGGAGATACTGTTCAAGAAGGTGACTCTATTGTATCAATTGAAACTGATAAAGTAGAAGTGGAAATACCTTCTCCTCAAACAGGAGTTATTACAACTATCTTTGCTAAAGATGGTCAAGTAGTTAAATTAGGCGATTTATTAGTTGAGATTAAGTAAGATTCTTTTCCATAAAATTAAAATATTTTCAAAAATAAAGGATGTTAGAAAATGAATCAAAATAATCACGAAGAAAAATTAAATTTTAAAAATGTTTCTTCTATTAATACTCAAGAAGATGTAGAAATAGTTAAAATTTCACGTTTAAGAAAAACTATTGCGAAAAAAATGATTATTTCTAAAACACTGATCCCTGATGTCTCTTTGATTAAAGAAGTTGATGTTAGTAATTTAGTTGTGTTAAGACAAAATACTAAAAACGAAGTATTAGAACAAAGAATTAAATTAACTTATATGGCTTTTATTGCTAAAGCAGTAATTATGGCTTTACAAAAATTTCCTTTGTTTAATGCGAGTTTTGACGATGACAAAGATGAGATAATTATTAAAAAAAATATTAATTTAGGTATAGCTATCGACACTCCCAAAGGTTTAATTGTACCTAATATTAAGAATGCAGCTCAATATAACGTAATACAATTAGCTCAAGAAATTGCAATTTTGAGTAAGAATACTCTAGAACAAAAAATAAAATTGGATCAACTCCAAAAAGGTACTTTTACTTTGAGTAATTTCGGTTCTTTAGATATTTTATATGGAACTCCTGTAATTAATCATCCTGAATTAGCGATTTTAGGTATTGGTAAAATTGTGAAAAAACCAATAGTGAAAAATAATGAAATTTGTATATCCGATATATTACCTCTTTCTTTAAGTATTGATCATCGTATTATTGATGGAGCAGATGGTGGTAGATTTTTACATTTTATATCAAATCTCTTAACTGATACTACTGTTTTGGAGAAACATATTTTTAAAACATCAAATGATGTTGAAAATACTTAAGTTAAAGATTAATGATGAACAAATATGATATTTTAATTATAGGAGGAGGACCCGGCGGTTACGTAGCAGCTATTAAAGCTTCTCAGTTGGGTGCAAAAGTAGCTTTAGTAGAAGAACATAAAATTGGTGGAATTTGTTTAAATTATGGTTGTATCCCTACGAAAGCTTTTTTGAAAAGTGCTAAGCTTTTTGATTTTTTACAAAAAATAAAAACTTTTGGATTAAATTTTGAAGGTCCAGCAACTTTTAATTGGGACGCTATATTAGCACGTAAAAATAAAATTGTTAAGCAATTAACTAATGGGATCAGTCTTCTTTTAAAAAAAAATAAAATTGACGTTTATGATGGCACAGCTGAAGTTTTTACACCACAACAGGTAAAAGTTGGAGAACAAGTTTTAACAACAAAAAAACTTATTATTGCTACGGGTTCTAATGCTTTTATACCACCTATTCCAGGAGCTCAACAAGCTTATAACAATAAATATTTATATACAAGTAAAGAACTTGTACAATTAGAAAAATTTCCACAAAAAATTATTATTATTGGTGGCGGCATTATTGGAGTAGAGTTTGCTACTGTTTTTAATAAATTCGGTGCTGAAGTTATTATTTTAGAAAAACAAAATTCTATACTTCATACTTTGGATCAAGATGTATCTCGTTCTTATACTCAAAAATTGAAAAAAGATAAAATTCAAATTTTAACGGATGCTTCTGTGATGAAAATTCAAGATAATACAGTAACTTATGCTTATGAAAACGAAGAACATAGACTCAAAGCAGATATTATTCTGATGGCTGTAGGTACTCGTCCTAATCTTTATGGTTTACAAAAATTGAATTTAGTCATAGATCGACAAGGTATTGTAACAGATCGTTTTTTAAGAACTTCAATAGATGACGTTTATGCTATTGGTGATGTTAATGGAAAATATATGTTAGCACATGTTGCTAGCCATGAAGGTATGATTGCAGTTTCACATGCTTTATTAGGGGAAAAGCAATATTTGAAACCTATGAATTATTATAATGTTCCGTCTTGTATTTATGGTTTCCCTGAAATCGCTGTTATCGGTTTAACTGAACAACAAGTGAAAGAACAAAATTTAGATTTTAAAGTTTTTAAAATGCCAGTACGATCTATTGGTAAAGCTTTAGCTGATGGTGAAACAGAAGGTTTTTCAAAAATTATCGTAGAAGCTAAAAGTTTAAAGATTTTAGGCATGCATATTTTTGCCTATAATGCTACAGAATTAATTAGTGAAATTGGTTTGGCTATGGAATTAGAAGGAACAGCTTATGACGTAGCACACACTATTCATCCGCATCCGACTTTATCTGAACTTACTTTAGAAACTGTTTTAGGCGTCATTGATAAACCAATTCATATGTAATTTCAATTTTTGGAAACAATTGAAACTTTTTTAATAAAAAACCCATTGTTTTATTTTGGGTTTTTCTTTCTTATGTATTAGATTTAAAAAAATATGTTTTTTCGAAATATGATAATTATAAAAAAAAGAAAAGTTGAATAAATATGTTGATTGATACACATGCGCATCTTAATTTAGAAGTCTTTCAGAAAGATTTACCTTATGTTCTTAATAGAGCTTCACAAAATGATGTGAAATATTTTATTGTTCCAGGATTAGAGCATAAAACTAATGAAAAGGCTGTAGAATTAGCGATTAAAAATCCTTTTATTAAAGCAGCGGTAGGAATTCATCCTTGTTATTGGTGTAACGAAGATCCTTTCAGTATTGAACAATATTTAAGTTTGCCTCAAGTGGTTGCTGTAGGAGAAATTGGCATAGATTTATATCATGAAAAAGATTCTTTAGATGTACAAAAAAAAATTTTACAATTACAAATTCAATTGGCACTTAAATACAATTTACCCATTATTTTGCATGCTAGATCATCTTTTGATGAAACATATGAGATATTAAAACCTTATCAATATAAAATTAAAGGTGTTTTTCATTGTTTAACTACTCATTTGCGAGAAGCACAAAAAGCTGTTGAATTAGGTTTTTATGTCGGAATCGGTGGGATTGTTACTTATGAAAATTCTTTTGAAGCTCATCAAATTGTAAAAACCATTCCTTTAAATAAATTGTTTTTAGAAACTGATTCTCCTTTTTTAACACCTTTTCCTATAGCTAAAAATAAAAGAAATGAGCCAGCTTTTATTAAAATAATTGCAGAAAAAATTGCAAATTTACGCAATATTAGTTTAGAAGAAGTAGCACTACAAACTTCACAAAATGCTAAAAAATTATTTTCTTTAGATTTTTAATTATTTA
>NZ_JPSQ01000016.1 GCF_001189415.1 Candidatus Phytoplasma phoenicium | reverse complement strand
TTTTTTTATTCTTTTTATTATTTATTAAAAACCAATGATAATTTTTTTAAATATCAAAGAAAAATTAATTTATTTTTACAAAAAATTAAAAATAATCCTCTTTATATTGATTTTTTAAGCGAACAATTACAAAAAATTAATCAAATATCTATAATACAAGCCCAACAACAAATTGTAAAACAAATTACACAAATTGAGGTTAATTTTGATTTAACCGGGAAACTTATTAAAATTATTGATAAAAAAAATGAAGAATATTTAAAAATTGCTTGTGAACGTATTTTGTTTTTTGATAATCAAAAAGAAAATTCACAAATTGTTTTAAATTATTTAATGCAATTAATTTTAAATGAAAAAACAGAATATCATCGTTTCTTTCATTTTTATCCTATAAAACATTTAGATGACTTATCTTTTTATAAACCACGCCGTTCGAAACAAGAAATGTCTATTATAGCATTAGAAAAAGTTTCGGAAGAAACATATTATTCTTTAGAACAAAAAATATTAACTTTTCAACAAGAAAAATTTTATAATAAGAAAAATATCTATAAATTTGTACAACAACTTTTACAACAACACAATTTTTATAAAGCTTCTGATTTAGATTTAAAAAATAACGAAGATATGATACGTTTAATGTTAATTTATCTTTATGCAAATACTTATCAAAATAATACTTATCATATTCAAGATTTAAAAACTAAAATCCAAAAGAAACCAATGGCCTTTGCTGACTTTGGTATTTTTCTTTCAGATTCAAATCAATAATTTTAAATTTATTTAAAATAAAAAGTATGTTTATTGAAAAAATTAATGTTCTAAATAAATTTAATACATGAATAAATTTAAATTTTTATAATAAAATTGCTAAAGCGATAGCATAATTTTCGCTATGAGAAATTGAAATAACTATGCTTTCTGTTTTGTGATTGTTTTTAATATACGGAAAACCTTTTTTAGTATCGTTTAAAATAGTCCAATCGCTATAATTATTTTGTAAATTTCCTATTTGATAAGCTTTGAAAATAGCTTCTTTGACGGCCCATCTTCCAGCTAAAAAACTATATTTGGTTTTGATGTTTGTAATTTTATTATAAATTTCATATTCTAAATGTGATAAAATATGTTTTGCTATTTTTTCGATTCCGCTTTTTTTTATACGGTTAATTTCAATTATATCAATTCCTATATTTTTCATATACTTAATATAATTTCCCCTAAGTCAGTCATATTAATTTTCGTTTTTAACTTGTTTTTCATTTATAATGTTTGTCAATAATTTCATTAAATAATTTTCATCGATCATAGGAATTCCAAATTTTTGAGCTTTAATAAATTTAACGCTATCTTTTTGGCTATAAATTAAATAATCAATTTTTTTGTTAATAAAATTCAATACATATGCACCATATTGTTCTAATAACTTAGTAAGTTGAGTACGGGAATAAAATTCAAAAGTTCCTGTTAAAACAACTTTTTTTTGAGAAAAAAAATTATTAAAAGTTTTATCTTTAGTTTCGGATACATAAAATTTTAAACCATGTTTTTTTAATAAATCGATTTCTTGAAGATTTTGAGGATTACTAAAATATTTCTTAACACTTTTACTTATTTCCGCGCCTATTTCAGGAATCTTTAGCATTTGTTCTAATTTTGCTTTTTTTAAATGATCAATGTGATGAAAAGTTTTGGTTAAAACCTTAGCTATTTTGGAACCAACATGTTTAATACCTAAAGCAAATAAAAGTCGTTCAAAAGATTGATTTTTACTTTTTTCTACACCAGTTAAAATGTTGCTTATTTTCTTCATTTTAAAACCAGGTAATTGGCTTAATTGAGTTCGACGTTGTTTTAATAAATATAAATCCGAAATACTTTGTACTAACTTATTTTTAAAAAATAAATTTAAAGTTTTTTCTCCTAAAATATTAATATCCATAGCGGGACGCGAAACAAAATGAATAATTTTTTTGATTTTTTGTTCGTCACAATTTTCATTTAAACAAAAATAATCGACTTCATCGGGATATTTAGTTAATTGATAATTACAAAAAGGGCAATTATCGATCATATTGAAAGGTTGTTGATTTGTTCTTTTCGTTTTTATAACTTCGATAATTTCTGGAATAACAGAACCAGATTTATGTATTAAAACAAAATCATTTATTCTAATATCTTTTTTTTTAATATAGTTAAAATTATGTAAAGTCACACGAGAGATTAAACTACCACTAACCATGACAGGCAATAATTCTGCGATAGGAGTTATTGAACCAGTACGACCAATTTGAAAACTAATTTTTTGAACAATAGTTTCATTTTGCGAGGAATTAAATTTATAAGCAATAGCCCATTTAGGAAATTTACTAGTGTATCCTATACGAGGATATAAAGTTAAATCATTTATTTTTATGACAACTCCATCTATATCATAAGAGAGTTGTTTTTTTAATGTTTCATATTGTTTGATAATAGTTACTAATTGTTCAAAAGAATTTATTAAATAATAATGAGGATTAACATTAAAACCTAATTTTTTTAAAAATTCTAAAGCGTCTTTTTGAGTTTGTATATATTGTGGTGGATTAACCATAGTATAAATAAAAGACAATAAGTTACGTTTAGCTGTAATGCTAGAATTTAATTGTCTTAAAGTACCAGAAGCAGCATTTCTGGGATTAGCAAATAACGTTTTATTATTTTTTTGTTGTATTTGATTAAGATTATGAAAAGCTGCATAGTTAAAAAAAATTTCTCCGCGCACTTCTAAATCGATGTCTTGTTGTAATTTAAGAGGAATATTTTTAATGGTTTTAATATTATTTGTGATCACTTCACCAATATACCCATTGCCTCGTGTAGCTCCTTGTATTAATGTTCCTTTTTCATATTTTAAACTAATAGCCACTCCGTCAATTTTAAATTCTGTAATAAATTGACAATGAGGAAATTTTTTTAAAATATTTTTATAAAAATTTTTTAATTCTGAAAAATCAAAAACATTATTCAATGATAACATCGGAGTGTCATGAATAATTTTAGTAAATTTTTTACTTAAAAAACCGTTAACACGAAAAGTAGGACTATAATTTAATTTAAAATGAGGGTATTTTTGTTCTAACATTATCAATTCTTTCAGTAAAGAATCATATTGCTGATCTGTTAAAGTAGTTTGGCTTAGTTGATAGTATTCATAATTTGCTTGTTGAAGTGTATTAGTTAAAAATTTGATCCTTTGTTTAATTTTTTCGGTCATATAAGACAACCTTCTTTTCATTTTATAAATTAAAAAAACATTATTAAAATGTTAAATAATAGATAAATACGGATTTAAAATTTTTAATTTATTTTTTTCTGTATCTTTCACAAAATATAATTTTTTATTTTACATTTTTTTTAAAATAGGAATGCCAAGAATTTTTAATCCTTCTTCTAATACAATACGTATAGTTTCAATGAATAAAAGATTAGCTTTTTTTAAAATAGGATCAGTCGATAAAATTTTTTCTTTTGTATAAAATTGATTAGTATTTTTAGCTAATTGAAAAATATATCGTGCCAAAATACTAGGCATATGATGTTCTTGAGATTTTTTCAGAATCACAGGAAAATAACCCATTAATTTTATTAAATTAAAATAATGTGGTTGTTGATAATAAAAAATAAAAGGTTTCCAGTCTTTAGGTAAATCAATTTCTATTGAATTATTTTTTTGCATTAAAGAATATAAACGAACAACTGTATATTGTAAATAAGGACCAGTATTACCTTCAAATTGTAACATTTGTTTTAAATTAAAGTCTATATTTAAGTGACGATCGTTTTTCAAATCATTAAAAATTATAGCTCCAATGGCTATTTGAGTAGTAATTTGATTTATATTTTCTAAATTAGGGTTTTTTCGTTGAATAACTTTTTTAGCTTCATTTACTGTTTTTTGGATAATATTTTTTAATTGATATTGATTATTTTTACGACTCGAAATTTTTACATTTTGAATTGTTATTAAACCAAAATTAATGTGTTTTAATGCATAATCATAACCCATTTTTTCTATTACTTTTTGGAGTTGTTGAAAATGAAGTTTTTGTTCGTTACCTACAACAAATAAACATTTATTAAAGGTAAATTGTTGATAACGATTTAAAACACAAGCGATATCTCTTGTAAAATAAAGTGCGCTTCCATTATCTTTTTGAACTAAGGCAGGTGGTAAAGGAGCATTCAAAGGGATAATATAAGCATTTTTATCTAATATCATTAATTTTTTGTTTTTTAATTCAGATAATACATTGGGAATAAATTGGTCAAAAAAAGATTCACCAATATAATAATCAAATTCAATCCCTAATAATCGATAAAGTTGTTGAAATTCTTGTAAAGAAATTTCCTTAAACCATTTCCAAATTTCAGTGACAAATGGTTCTTTTTGTTCTAATTTTAAAAAAATTTGTCTAGCTTCTTCATTTAATTGAGGATTTTCTTCAGCTTTTTGATGAAAAAAAATATAAAGTTTTTGTAATTCATTAATAGGATTTTTGAAATAATTTCTTTATTACCCCATTTTTGGTCTTTTTTCATCATTTTCCTGATTACTGGTTTGATTTTAATTATTCCTATTTGTGCTTATTTTGCTCCCTCAAACAAAAATCCTGAAAATGATCAAATCACCATTCTTACAACCACTCAAATGTTAGAAGACACAGTAAAACATTTAATCGGAGATGTAGATCTAAAAGAACTCAATAAAGACGATAATCATTATCAAAAAATAGAACGTTTTAAGTGTCAAACTTCTTTAATGGGCATGGGGATTGATCCACATAATTATAAAACGAAATTATCGGATCGTAATAAGATTAAAACAGCTAATTTAGTCATTGTTAATGGTTTACATTTGGAAGCTAAAATGACAGAATCTTTCGAACTTTTGAACAAAGATAATGTATGGAAAGCTGGAGAAAAAAGTTTAACAGAAGAAGATAAATTGAAAATAGACGACTCAAAGGATTGTGATCCACATATTTGGTTTGATATTGATTTATGGATCAAAGTTATTGAACATTTAGAAATAGAATTAAGTAATAGATGTATTAATCCAAAAGAAAAAGATTCGTTATCAAATAATAAGTCATTATTTATCGGCAAATTAAGAGAATTAAAAAAACATATTATAGAAGAAATGCGAGAATTAAAAATCAAGAAAAAAAAAAATAAAGAAAAATTAATCATAGTTACAGCTCACGATGCTTTTTCTTATTGGGAAGTATTTTCTAAAAAAAATAATTGTAGTTTCGAATTAGAATCAATTCAAGGTATTTCCACTCAAACAGAAGCCAATAGTAAAAAAATCATCGAATTAGCAAGAAAATTAGCTGATAATAATGTGAAATCTATTTTTACAGAAAATTCTATGCCTAAAGATTCTTTAAAAAGTTTACAAGAACAAGTCAATAGTTTTCGTCAAAACAAAAATTTAAATCCTATTAAAATTCCCACAAACAGCGAATTATATTCTGATTCTTTAGGAAGTGACCAACTTTCAGAAACATTAGGTTCTGGTGAATATAAACATTCTACATATATAGGAGCTTTTTTAAATAATATGAAAGTGATAAAAGATAATTTATCATGAAAAAAGATATATGTATTAAAATTAGAGATTTAACTGTTCTTTATCATTTAAAACCTGCCTTATGGGATATAGATATTGATATTTTTTCAAGTTCTTTAACAGCTATTTTAGGACCCAACGGAGCCGGAAAATCAACTTTAATTAAAACCTTAATAGAATTAATTCCTAAAATTTCAGGAGAAATTTTATTTTTTAATAACCAAAGATACAAACAAATAAGAAAAAAAATTTCTTATGTTCCACAAAGAAATTCTGTCAATTGGGATTTCCCTACGACTGTTTTTGATGTAGTGTTAATGGGGAGATATGGGCATTTAGGTTGGTTTAAAAGGCCTACTTTGCATGATAAAAAAATAGCTTTAGAATCTTTAGCTCAAGTAGAAATGACTGATTTGAAAGATCGCCAAATTTCAGAACTCTCCGGAGGGCAACAACAAAGAATTTTTCTAGCGAGAGCTTTAGCTCAAGAAGGAGATATTTACTTAATGGATGAACCTTTTCAAGGTATCGATATCCAAACAGAAAAAAAAATTATAACTGTTTTAAAAGAATTACAAAAAAAACAAAAAACTATTATTGTAGTACATCATGATTTAGAAACGGTCCCTCAATATTTTGATCATATTATTTTCTTAAATATTCAAAAAATAGCAAGTGGTGAAACCAAAAAAATATTTAATGCAGAAAATATAAAAAAAACATATAAAAATTATCAATTCAATAAACCAATCTAACACAACGCATCATGTCATCGAAAGGAAAATAAAAAATTATAAATATATGATCGATATAAATTCAATTTTTGGGTTATTAGCTACTTCTACTTCTTTCAAAATTTGTTTAGGTGCTTTTTTACTAAGTATGACATCTGGGATTTTAGGTATTTTTATTAGCTTAAAAAATAAAGCTTTATTAGGTGATATGCTTTCGCATGCAGTTTTACCAGGGATTGCCTGTTCCTATATTTGGTTCCGAACTACTAACGAATGGGTAATTTGGTTAGGAGCTATTGGAGCTTCTATTATATCTTTAAGTTTAATGGAATTAATTAAAAGATATTCTAAAATCAAAACAGACACTATTCTTTCTTTAATTATGGCTTCTTTTTTTGGTTTAGGTAATGTGTTAATTGCTTATGCACAAAAAGTTGCAACAGATAGTTCTATTGCTATTTTAGAAAAATTTCTCTTAGGCCAAATTGCTTTAATTTCTGAAGAACATGTCAAAATCATAAGTATGATAACTCTTTTAACTTTTTTAACCATTACTTTTTTATGGAAAGAATTTAAAATTTTTACTTTTGATGAGTTTTTTGCTAAAAGCATGGGATTCAATAATATCCTAATATCTTTTATCTTAAATTCTTTATTAATAGGGTTAATTATAATTAGTTTAAAAATTACAGGTATTATCGTGACTAGTGCTTTATTAATTATGCCAGGAGTTATTGCGCGTTATTTAAGTGATAAATTATCCACTAATATCTTTATTGTGACTGTTATTGCTTTTTTATCAAGTTTTATTAGTATAATCATTAGCCTTCATATAGATAATATGCCCACAGGCCCTATCATTGTCATTATTAATACCATTTTCATTTTGTTAACTTATTTATTTGCGCCCAAATATGGAATTTTAAAAAGATTTTTCAAACAAAAAAAATATAAACAACAAATTAAAAAATTTCGACAATTAATACATTTTTACCATCATAATACATATTATGAAATCCCTAAATTAGAAAGTTTTTTATTTAAAGAACAATATTTATATAAAACACCTCATCAAATTATCATCACTGCTAAAGGTATTCAATTAGTAGAAAATTTAATAAATGGTAGAATTTAATGTATGTGGTATATAATAACAACTATTTTAAAGTCTTTTGAAACAGATATTTTTTGTATTTTAATTTTATGTTCTTTGTCTTTGGCCAATTTAGGTGTCTTTTTAATTTTAAAAAAAGTGTCTATGGTGATAGATGCTATAAGTCATAGTGTTTTATTAGGAATTGTACTAGCTTATTTAATAGTCAAAGATTTAAATTCTTCTTTTTTAATTATAGGAGCTACTTTAGTAGGTGTATTAACTGTCTATTTAATAGAATTAATAAGTAAAAATAGTAAAATTTCCAAAGACGCGGCTATTGGTATTATCTTTACTTTTTTCTTTTCCTTAGCTATCATTATTATTAGTATATTTATTAGAAATATCCATATAGATACAGATGCTGTTTTTTTAGGTAACATAGAATTAGCGCATAGTTCAAAATTATATAAAATTATTCCTGTCTTAATATTAAATTTATTGTTTGTGATTATTTTTTATAAAGAATTAAAGATTTTTGTTTTTGATCCTTCTTTAACAAATCTTTTAGGTTTTTCTTCCTTGTGGATTAACTATTCCTTAATGACTTTGGTTTCTTTAACAACAGTTATTTCTTTTGATCTGGTTGGTTCCATCATGACTGTGGCTTGTATGATCGGCCCTGCAGCTACATCGCGACTTTTAACAAAAAGATTATTAACTTGTTGGCTTTTATCTTTATGGTTAGCTTTGGTAAACACTAGTTTAGGTTATTATTTAGGAATTTATTTTGACCTAAATGTTTCTGGGATGATTGCTGTCGTTACTTTAGTAATTTTTTTAATTGTTTTATTTTGTGAACCAAAAAAAGGTATTATATCAAAAACCATTACAAATTATTTTCATAAAAAAAATTTAATTTTAATTAATTTATTGATGCATTTAGAAAATAATTTAATACAAAAGAAAACAAATAATATTCAAAATATTAAGAATGAATTAAAATGGTCTGAAGAAATTTTTCGAACATGTTTGCGCAAAGCGCTGAAATCTAAATATATCATACAAAAAAATAAAAAAATATTGATTACTTCTTTAGGTAAAAAATATTTATACCAAAAAATAAAATTAATTTTTAATCCTTAAAAAAGCACACTAATAAAAAGTTAGTTTTAAAAATGAATTTATTAACAATTTTTAGAATCAATGCAGTTAAGTCCTCAAAATTTTCTGTAAAGTTGAAAGATAGGATTGTTTTTAAGTTGATTTAATCGTGGTGTTAGTAGCGCACAGTATGTAGTTTGATGTTGTTTTTGATGCTTACAGATTTGTTTGGAGAAATTTTTGAAGGTTTTTTTAGAAACTCTGAGTTATTATAGGAGAGTTTATTAAATACTTCTTCGATATTGTAAACTTTTGGCAACAACTCATCTAAGGTATATTTAAAATCAGAAGGAGTAAATTTTGTTTTTGGAATTAAAAGTTTTGAGTTTGACCTTGATTTGAAATAAACGCTAATTAACCCTTTTGGTGGTTCTTTAAATGAATATACAGGTAATGAAATTCGTAATAAATTCGGTCGTTCTTCCCGCTGTCTTTATTATGAAAATGTAGTTAGTCATTATTATAAATATGTAGAAGGTATCTTTTTGGATGATTGGTATATTGATGGAGAAACATGTAGCAAAAGATATTATGTAAATTTAGATAGAAACCGTCCTTCTCAAAAACCAAAAGGATTAGATTAATCTTTAATTCGAACAAAACTCGCTAAATTTAAGCGAGTTTTTTACCACAAAAGGAATTAATAAAGGCGATTCATTGGAATAAATAAAATTAGAATGATGATGAAAAAAATGATATTACTAGATAGAGATAAAATTTTTTTATTAACATAGTTTTCGTTTCCTTTTCAAGGTTTATAGGTTGTGAAATAGTTTTTTTAAGAAACTAGTTGTATTCAGAATTGTAATTAAAATATTATCTAGAGTTTTGTTGATGGCCTTAACAATTAGGGTAATTTGTTTTCCTTACCAGTCAAAAAACGTGTGTAAAATAAAAAAGACCCTGAGGAAAGGTCTTTGTAAATAATAAAAAATTTTATATAAATTATTTTTGTTTCTTATTAGATTTTGTTGAAGAAGAAGCTGTTTCCTGATTTTTGACTTCTTTAGCTTTTTCTTTTAATATTTTTAATGTTTCTGAATTAGATAACATTTGAATAATTTTATTTCTGTCTTCTTTTGAACAATTTTCAAGAGTATTAT
>NZ_JPSQ01000015.1 GCF_001189415.1 Candidatus Phytoplasma phoenicium | reverse complement strand
ATTAAAACTAAAGGAAAAAATTTTTTAAATGATTTTTTTAATAATTTTAAATCCATATTAACAAAACTGCCAACTATAATTGCGGAAACCACAAAATTAGGAAAACCAATTCCCTTACCACTATTAAAGGATTTCATATTGTTGGAAACAATATCTTGTAAATTTTTAATTGCCGGATTTTCACTAAATTTATAAGTTAATAAAAAAGAAGGCAATAAAATACATAAAATGGAACCGCCACCAATATCTTTTAAAATAGGTGTTTTTTTTCCTATAAAAACTAATAAATCCGATATTAACATAGTCATCAATAAAGGTGTTATTAAAGTGTGCCAAGTAGGAAAACCTTTTACCGTAGAAATTTTAGGTGGACAATCTGGCTTGTAATCAAAATATAATTGCAACATAAGAATAAAACTAATTAAACCGAAAATAGGCAAACTAAAACCTAAAATTTTTATTTTTGCATTTTTTTTCAAATCTTTAGTTATATCTTTCATATAATCCTCTATATTTTATTTTATAACCTACTATTGTCTATTTAATAATGTATGTTACTAAAATATTAGTATATTGTTAACATATTATTACAAATTAAATGAATAATAAATTAATAATTATTTTCAAAATTGATAAATATTTGATTTTTTTATTTTCAAATTCTTATTTATTATTTATCCATATTATATAATAAACATATTTTAAAAAATTTGATTATAATTTCTATATTTAATGACGAATATTTTTGTTTTTCCTTAAATAAACACTTAAAATAGCAATATCCACGGGATTAACACCTAAAATTCTAGAAGCTTGTCCTAAATTACGAGGTTTTATTAAATTTAATTTTTCTTTAGCTTCCATAGATATATTATGAATATGAAAATAATTAATATTAATTGGAATTTCTTTATATTCTAAATATAATAATTTTTGAATTTCTTGCTCTGCTTTAACAATATAATTTTCATATTTAACTTGAATTTCGACTTGTTCCAAAACAGCTTTTTCATACTCTTCGCCATAAAAAAACTTTAGCATATTGACATCTAATTCTGTTCTTTTTAATAATTGATATAAATTAGTATTTTCTTTGATAAATACATTATTTAAATTAAAATATTCTAAATCAATTGGTTTTTTAGAGAAAATAATTTTTTTACGTAATTTTTCTTTTAACATTTCTATTTGAAATCGTTTTTGTTCTACTTTTTGATACAATCCTTGATCTATTAACCCGACTTGAAATCCATAATGAGTTAACCTTAAATCTGCATTATCATGCCTTAATAACAAACGAAATTCCGCTCTTGAAGTTAATAAACGATAAGGTTCTTGTGTTCCTTTGTTGATTAAATCATCAATTAAAACACCAATATAAGCATCTTTACGACTTAAAACTAAACTATCTCGTTGCTGTATTTTCAAACTAGCATTAATTCCTGCCATTAAACCTTGACAAGCTGCTTCTTCATAACCACTAGTCCCATTAATTTGACCAGCAAAAAATAAATTTTTAATTTTTTTAGTTTCTAAATTATAATCTAATTGATTTGGATTGAAAGCATCATATTCAATAGCATAAGCATATTTGGTTATTTGTGCTTTTTCTAAAGCAGGAATAGTTTTTAAAATTTGGTGTTGTATTTCTTCAGGCATACTAGTTGAAAGACCTTGTAAATACATTTCATTCAATTCTAAACTTTCTGGTTCGATAAAAAGCTGATGTGTTTCCTTATCACAAAAACGTACAACTTTATCTTCAATAGAAGGACAATAACGTGGACCTGTACCTTCGATATATCCTCCATACATGGCAGATTTATTTAAGTGTTTTTTAATAATTTGGTGAGTCATAAGATTAGTATGTAATAAAAAACAAGGTTCTTGTACTCCTAATTGATCTATGATAGGAGGAGAACTAAAAGTTTGTAAAAAAGCATCTCCCAATTGAATTTTAGTCTTACTATAATCAATAGTATCTTTTTTAATTCTCGGCGGCGTCCCTGTTTTTAAACGAATAATTTGAAAACCATAATCTTTTAATTGCTTACTGATATTATATGTTGTAGGAGCGTTATTAGGAGCTAAATTATATCTTTTTTGACCAATTAAAATTTGACTTGAAAGATAAGTACCAGTGGTTAAAACAACTGTTTTACCATAGATAATAGTATTATCATACAATTGAATACCTCGTATTTGTCCATGTTCTATAATTAAGTGACTGACTAAAGATTCTAATAAAGTTAAATTAGGTAATTGTTGTAACATCTTCAAAATAATTTGAGGATATTTAATTTTATCTATTTGCGCTCTTAAACTACGTACAGCAGGTCCTTTAGAAGTATTCAGCATTTTCATTTGTATTTGAGCTAAATCAGCTGCTTTACCCATTAAACCACCTAAAGCATCTATTTCTCTAACAACTACTCCCTTAGCAGGTCCTCCAATGGAAGGATTACAAGAAAGAGTTGCGATTTGTTTTAAATTACCTGTCACCAATAAAGTTTTATGTTTTTTTGCTAAAGACCAAGCCGCTTCAACCCCTGAATGACCTCCCCCAACAACAATACCTTCATAAATCATTTTATTATACTGCCAACTCCTATTCTCTTTTTAAATCTAAATACAAATTTTCATTTATGTAATAAAAAAATTTGCTTCTATTTCGTTATTTCATCAAGAGGTTGATATAATCTTTGTTGTTCTACAAGTTTTTCGTATTTTTTCGCACCTAAAAAGCATTTCACTTCTTTTCTCGCTTCGTTTAAGCGTTTTTCTTTATACTTCAAAAGACACTTTACTCTAAAAACAAAAAAAAATGAAAAAACAATGAAAAATAAAAATAAAGCTGACAAAAATAGGAGTTTTTGTGAAACAAAAATAAAGTAAAAACAAAAAGAAATTAAAATAAAAAATAA
>NZ_JPSQ01000014.1 GCF_001189415.1 Candidatus Phytoplasma phoenicium | reverse complement strand
AAAAAATAATAAAAAATAAAATAAGGAATAATAATATTTTATATTTATATAACCATTTTTTTAATTTATTTTGTATTATATGTGTCCTTCTCTTTCTTTACATAATAATTATAACTTATTTTTTTAAATTTGAGTTGATTAGGATAATATAAGTAAAAATGAGTTTTAAGAGTTAATAATTTAATTTTAAATACTTAATTATTTGGTAACGATAGTAATTTATATATCTTTTAATTAAAAGTATACTTTTGCCTTTAATTAATATATAAAAGGATTCTGTATTAAATCATTATATAAGTGTGGTTTTTAGGCATACTATCAAATTTTATCGTAACTTTCTTTTTATTTTATTCATCTTGTGAATATATTTGTTTAATTATAAATTAATTCAAATATGTTGTCATTAAATGATAAATTGAATAAAATAAGTTCAATTTTTGATATTTGTAAAAAACTCTTATTTGGATTTTAATTGAAACAATAACATAGACAATAATTAATAGTTGAGATTATAATAGGGATTTTATGATATTGTTTATTTATTAATGTTTTTAATTTAAATTCGTTTTTATTCAAATAAAAAGATTAAGCATTGATTTATATTAGATATAAATGTTTTTTATAAAATGTTTTTATACAAAAATAATATGGGAAAATAATTATGAATCGAAACGTATGGCCAAAAATAAAAAAATTTTTTAATGTTCTAAAGAATTGTCTTTTTATCTTTTTATATGCTTTATTATTTTATTTGACTTTAATCCAAATTAGCAATTTTATTAATCCTACAAGAACAGTGGATTATTTATTTTTTAATTTTTTTGAAGTTGCTAGCAGTAGTATGGAACCAGGTATAAAGAAAAGTGATAAAGTGATTTTAAAGAGAATTCACGATAGAAAAACATTGCAACCAGGTGATATTATTTATTTCGAAACCAGTGATCCTTCATTGCAAAGTATCGGAATTAAACGTATTATTCATCGTGTTGTTAAAAATGATAAACAAAACGAAGAAATTACAACTCATGGTGATAATAATGAAAAAATAGCGCCTTTTGAAAGACAAATACCTTATAAGGATGTAATAGCCGAACATTTTTATACTATTCCTAACCAATATATCCAAAAATTGAATATTATCTTTTGGTTTGGGTTTATTTATATGATCATTGAACTTTTTTATAAAATTATTTATGTTAAAAATGATCCGAAAAATATTATTCTTTAACTTTATAAGATTTTTTACTCATCAAAACAAAAAAATACCATATTATGGTAGTTATTTTTTTGATATTTTCTCAATAATTTATAGTTGGTAAAGTGGCCAAATGATTTTCATATTGCATTTTATAATATATGTCTTGTTAATATTTTTCTTAAAAAGAAAAATATCAAACAATTGATTATATGGTTAATATAAAAGAGAAGGAAATACAAATATATGTGGCAAAAAATTATTTTACGAGAACAACAAAAAGTTTATTTTCAAGAAATATTAGTTTTTTTAAAAAGACAAATCCAAAAAAAGAAAATAATTTTCCCTTTGAAAAAAAATATTTTTAAGGCTTTTGAATTAACTACTTGGGATAATACTAAAGTTGTTATTTTAGGACAAGATCCTTATCACGGATGTTTTCAAGCACATGGTTTATCTTTTAGTGTCTTGAATTCCATGCCTCCACCTAGTTTAAAAAATATTTTTAAAGAACTTTATAATGATATTGGTGTTTCATCTGTTGTTAATAATTTATCTTCTTGGGCTATAGAAGGTGTTTTATTATTAAATGCTATTTTGACGGTAAATAAAGGAGAACCCTTAAGTCATCAAAACATTGGTTGGGAAAAATTCACAGCTAATATTTTTAAATTATTAAATCGCAAACAACATTTAGTTTATATTTTGTGGGGTAAATTTGCTCAAAGTTATGAGCAATATATTGATAAGCGATATAATTATATTATTAAAAGTTCACATCCTTCTCCTTTGTCTTCATATCGGGGATTTTTTGGTTCTAAACCTTTTTCAAAAACAAATAATTATTTAATATCACACAACATTAAACCTATTAATTGGGCTTTAATTTCTTAGGTGAAATAAAAATATTTTTATACAAAAAAGAGTATTTATATTAGATATTATTTTAAATAAAGGATTAGTAAAATGAATGATTTTTATACTTTAAAATTAAATTTGTCGCAAATGCAAATATTGAGAAAATATTATAAAGAAACATTAATTCAGTTTAAACTTTTTAATATATTTTTTATAGCCAAAAAAAAACAATGCCGAATTACGTGTTTTCGTAATGGTACTTGTTTAATTCAAGGAAAAGATAGTACAAAAGAAACACTTTATATCAAAAAGTTATTACCAAATTTTGATTTTCATAACCAAAATAACATTGGCTGCGATGAGGTCGGAACAGGTGATTTTTTTGGTCCTATAGTAGTGTGTTGTGTTTTTTTAAGTCCTGCTGATAGAATTTTCTTACAACAAATAGGCGTTAAAGATTCTAAAAAATTATCATCGAAAAATATTTATCGTATAGCTCATTTAACTATGAAAAAAATACCTTATTGCTATAGAATATTATCACCACAAGAATATAATTATTTAATTAAAAACAATAATTTAAATAAAATCAAAGCTTTATTGCATAATGAAATTATTTTAAAATTGTTAAAACAAATCAAAAAACCAACCATTGTGGTTTTAGATCAATTTGTTTATCCTTATAAGTATTTTGAATATTTAAAAAACGTCTATCCGGTACATAAAGATATTAATTTTCAAATACGTGCAGAACAAAAATATTTGAGCGTTTCTTTGGCTTCTATTATAGCTAGATATTTGTTTTTGGAAGAAATGAAAAAATTAAGTCAAAAAATGAATTTTGTTT
>NZ_JPSQ01000013.1 GCF_001189415.1 Candidatus Phytoplasma phoenicium | reverse complement strand
CCAATATGTATTATAATAAAATAAATTCTAAAAATAAACTATTAATAATTGTTCCTGCATATTTTCAAAATGCCTATTTTAATGAAATATCGAAATATACAAAAATAAAAAACGAAAAATTCAAAAAAATGTAAATTATTACTTAATTAAAGACAAAATAAAAAGATTAATATTATAAAATATTAAGTATAATATAAATTAAAGATATACATTTACTTACCATTATATAGTAAAATTAATACTAAATATAAAAATTAGAAAGGAATTTTTTAAAATTTCATAATAAGATTTTATATTTTGGTCAACAATTTAAAATATTTTGTCAAAAATTTTCATGAGAAATGGTTTGAACTATTTATAAATTTATTTTTTTACATCTTAATAAATCAAAAAAGAAAACGAGAAAATGTATATGAAAGTAGGGATTATAGGTTTACCAAACGTAGGAAAATCCACTTTATTTAATGTTATAACGAATTTACAAGTATTAGAAGCTAATTATCCTTTTGCTACTATTCAACCTAATTTAGGAACTGTATCAGTTCCAGAGCCACGTTTAAATTATTTAGCTCAAATTTTCTTATCCAAAAAAACAATACCTACACAAATTCAATTTATTGACATAGCAGGTTTAGTAAAAAATGCTTCTAAAGGTGAAGGTTTAGGAAATAAATTTCTAAGTCATATTAGGGATGTTGATGCTATTTGTCATGTTGTTAAATGTTTTGACAACCCTAATATTATTCATGTTAATAAACAAATTAATCCAGTAGAAGATAGTAATATTATTGAAACGGAATTAATTTTATCAGATTTAGAACAAATTGAAAAACGTTTAAATAAAATAAATCAACAAAAAAAAAGAATTAAATCTAAAGAAACAGAAATTGAAATTCAACTATTAAATCAATTAAAAACCGCTTTAGAGTCTGAAAAATCTCTATCTTACTTAAATTTCAACCTTGAAGAACTAAAAATAATTAAAAATTTTAATTTACTATCATTCAAACCTATGATTTATATCGGTAATTTTGAAGAAAAAAATTTAAATAATTTAAAAAATAATATTTTTTTTCAACAAATGAAACTATATAGTCAAAAGAAAAATCGAGAATTTTTACCTGTTTGTGTTTTATTAGAAAAAAAAATAACTAGTTTAAAACAAAAAGAACAAAAAACTATTTTACAATTTTATAATATCCAAGAAAGTTCTTTAAAAGAAATTATTCAAAAAAGTTATGAACTCCTCGGATTAAAAACTTATTTCACCACTGGAGAAAAAGAAACAAAAGCTTGGGCTTTTACCAAAGGGATGACTGCACCAGAATGCGCCAGTTTAATTCATACAGATTTTCAACATGGTTTTATAAAAGCTAAAATTTTTAATTATGAAGATTTAATAAAATACCCTAATTTAGCAAAATTAAAAGAAAAAGGGAAAATTAGATTTGAAAGTAAAAATTATATAGTTCAAGATGGAGATATTATAAATTTTTATTTTAATGTTTAATAAAAAATTATTTTTTTCTAATAAAAATGATTTGTAAAAAATAAATAAAAAAATTTCAATACATAAACATAATAAGAAAAATAAAAAAAGGAGAACAAAAACTAAATATATAAATATGAATATTGAATATAAAAATACTCTATTAATGCCCAAAACTAATTTTCCGATGAAAGGAAATTTAAGTCAAAAAGAAATTGAAATTGAAAATTACTGGGAACAAATAAATCTTTATCAACAACTTTTAAAAAAAAATAAAAAAAATCCTAAATTTATTTTGCATGATGGCCCGCCATATGCTAATGGAGATATTCATATTGGCCATGCGTTAAATAAAATTTTAAAAGATTTTATTGTACGATTTAAAACAATGCAAGGTTTTTATACTCCTTATATTCCAGGTTGGGATACACATGGTTTGCCAATCGAAATCGCTGTTTTAAAAAAATTATCCAAAAATAAAACAATGGAGAAAAATAACTTTTTACAACAATGCCAACAATTTGCATTTACTTTCATTGAAAAACAAAAAAAAAATTTTAAAAGATTAGGTATTTTAGGAGAATGGGAAAATCCTTACTTAACTTTTCAGAACTCATTTATAGCAGATGAAATTCGTATTTTGGGAAAAATGATAGAAAAAAATCTGATTTTTAAAAAATTAAAGCCTGTTTATTGGTCTCCTTTTTTAGAATCTGTATTAGCTGAATCAGAAATAGAATATCGTGAACATCAATCTTTATCTATTTTTATCAATTTTAAGATCTTAGATGCTGATTGGTTAAAAGATGTCAATTTATTAATATGGACAACTACCCCTTGGACTTTACCAGCTAATGTAGCTATTTGTGTCCATCCTCTCAAAGATTATCATTTAATAGAAAACAATAATCAAAAATATATTGTTAGCGCAGCTACTTTAGATAATTTATGCCCAAAATTTCAATGGAATGAATTGAAAATTTTAAAAACTTTTAAAGGGCAAAAACTAGAAAATTTAAATTATGAAAACACTTTATTCTCTTGTAAAGGAAAAGTCGTAGTAGACACATTTGTACTTGAAAATGAAGGAACAGGATTAGTTCATATAGCACCTGGACATGGTCATGATGATTTTTTAATAGGTCAAAAATATCAATTTCCTACTTTATGTAGTGTCGATAAAAAAGGTTTAATGACAGAAATAGCTGGTGTTTATCAAGGACTTTTTTATGAAAAAGCCAATAAAGTCATTATTGAAGATTTAAAAAAAAATCATCTCTTATTAAAAGCGGAAATATTAACACATGCTTATCCCCATGATGAACGTATTAAAAAACCTGTTTTCTTTTTAGCTATTCCTCAATGGTTTTTAAATATTACTAAAATAAAAAAAAATATATTTACACAAATTGAAAAAGTTCAATGGCTACCACAATGGGGAAAAATTAAAATGCATAATATGATTGAAAATCGAGAAGATTGGGTAATTAGTAGACAAAAAACATGGGGTGTTCCTATTCCTATTTTTTATACTGAAGCACAAAATCCAATTTTAGATATCGTTTTAATTAATCATATAGCAGATTTAATTGAAAAAAACGGCAAAGAAATTTGGATTAAATGGGATGTTAAAGATTTATTACCAACCGGATATAAACATCCTGAAAGTCCTAACAACATTTTTCTTAAAGAAAAAGATATTTTAGATGTATGGTTTGATTCTGGTACTTCTTATTCTATCTTACGTAAATTATCACCTCATTTTTTTCCTGCTAATATTTATTTAGAAGGAGCAGATCAATATCGAGGTTGGTTCAATTCTTCTTTGATTACATCTACCATAGCTTTTGGTCAAACACCTTACCAACAAATTTTAACACATGGATTTGTCTTAGACGGTAAAGGGCAAAAGATGAGTAAATCATTAAATAATGTCATCGATCCTTTAAACATTATTAAACAAAAAGGTGCTGATATTTTAAGATTATGGGTTGCTAGTACTAATTACAAAATTGACGTACGTATTGATGATTCGATTTTGAAACAAATAGAAGAAAAATATCGTAAAATTCGAAATACTTTTCGTTTTATGTTAGGTAATTTAAACCAATTTAATCCGCAAAAACATTATATTCCTTTTGAAAAAAGAGAAATATTTCATCGAATTATAATGTTAGAATTTCAAGAGCTTTTATTACAAATCATTCAATCTTATGAAGATTATAATTTTGAAAAAGTCATAAGTTTATTGTATCCTTTTATAACTAATAAATTAAGTGCTTTTTATTTAGATTTTGCTAAGGATGTTCTTTATATTGAAAAAGAAAACAATATAGAAAGAAGAGTAATTCAATCTAATATCTATGATATATTACTTTCTTTGTTAAAAATATTAACACCAATTATTCCTCACACTACAGCAGAAGCTTATCAAACATTACCGTTCAAAAAACAACTAGACCTTTATTTGGAAAATATGCCAAATGCTGAACAAATTAAAAAATTTATTAACCAAAAGGCTCAAAATTTTCACACAATCAAAGAAGCTTTTAATTTGTTTTATAATTTAAGAGAAAGTGTTTTAAAAAATTTAGAAGAAGCGCGTCAAAAAAAAATAATTAATAAATCTGCGCAAGCTAATTTAATTTTAAAACTACCTGAAAAATACATTAAGGCTTTAAAACTTTTAAAAATTAAAAAAAAATTAAACAAAATATTAATGGTGGCTCAAATTAAAATCCATCAAACAAATAATTTTGCCATTTATGTTGATAAAGCTTTAGGCGAAAGTTGTCCTCGTTGCTGGAATATCATTCCACAAAAAAAAGAAAATGATTTATGTCAACGTTGCTATGAAATTTTGAACAATTAAAAAAACTTTTTTAGAAAAATAATTATTGATGAAAAATTCAAAAAGTATAAAGCGAAATGTTAAATCGCAAGAAAAATTTTTAACCAAAAAAAATATTACAGTATTGATTATTACTATTATTTTATGTTTTTGCTATATCTTACAAGATATAATTTTCTTAAGCGGAGATTATAATATTAAATTATATTCTTCAGGAATCCACGGTATTGGAGATGCTATCGCCAAAATTTTCCGAGAAACCAAATGTTTTAACTCTTTATCTCAAAAACCTTACTTTATAGGTGTATTTGCTGCTATTTTTTTTATTTTTATTAATTTTTTTTTATTTTTATTTTTTTTTTTTTTTAATGAAAAGGTAGGCTACACCCTTTAAGT
>NZ_JPSQ01000012.1 GCF_001189415.1 Candidatus Phytoplasma phoenicium | reverse complement strand
GACTAGTTAAGTTATGATTTTCAATAAAATTCGAGATATTATTATTATGCATAAGTCATCTATTAGAAAAGAAAAAATTACTTTAGAAACAAGGTTGAAAGAAGATTTAGGTTTAGATTCTTTTGATGCTGTTGAATTAGTAATTCAATTAGAAAATACTTTTAAGATTAAAATTAATGATGAAGCGATGCAACAATTTAAAACAATTAGAGATATCGTTGATTATATTCAATAATATATATTTTGTATGAAACATATTGGTATTAAATTTTTTATATATTTTTTATAGAAATGTAGAGTTGAAATTTATGTTATTATATGATTTTCTAAAAATTGAATCCAAATGGCAAGATCATTGGGAAACGCAACAAACTTTTAAGACAGTTGTTGATTTTTCTAAAAAAAAATTTTATTGTTTAGATATGTTTCCATATCCTTCGGCGGAAGGTTTACATATAGGACATATCGAAGGATATACAGCTAGTGATATTATTAATCGTTTTAAAAGAATGGAAGGTTATAATGTTTTACATCCTTTTGGTTGGGATTCTTTTGGTTTGCCAGCAGAACAATACGCACTCACGACAGGTAAAAATCCTCAACAATTTACTTACGAGAATATCGGTAAATTTAAAAAACAGATCCAACGTTTAGGCAAAGGAGTGGATTGGACCAAAGAATTAGCTACTTCCGATCCTTCTTTTTATAAATGGACACAATGGATTTTTAAAAAATTATATGAAAATAAATTAGCTGTTTTAGAAAATGTGGAAGTGAATTTTTGTCCTCAATTAGGTACTGTGTTGGCTAATGAAGAAGTAATTCAAACGGAAGAAGGACTTTTTTCAGAGCGGGGTAATTTCCCTGTTATTAAGAAAGAAATGAAACAATGGGTTTTAAAAATTACTGCTTATATAGATAGATTATTAGAAGATTTACAAATACTTAATTGGCCCAATCGATTAAAAGAAATACAAAAAAATTGGATCGGAAAAAAAGAAGGTTTTATTTTACGTTTCCCTTTGAAAAAAGATACAAAAACAACAATTTCTGTTTTTACTACTGAACCACATACTGTATTTGGTATCAATGCTATTATTTTAGCTCCTGAAAATCCTTTAGCGCCTAATATTGTCACACCAGACAATAATGAAAAATTTCATACTTATATTTTACAAACTCAACAAAAAACTAATTTAAATCGTTTTATTAGCAAAAAAAAAACAGGTTTTTTTACTGGTAATTATGTTATAAGTCCTTTTACTAATCAATCTATTCCTATTTGGATAGCTGATTATGTTTTGCCACATTATGGAACGGGCGCTATTATGTCTGTACCAGGAAAAGATTCAAGAGATTTAATTTTTTCACAAACAAATCATTTGGCGATTCCTCAAATTTTGTCTGATGGTATTTTGATTAATAGTAGTTTTTTAAATAATTTAAAAGAAGAAAAAGCACTTCTTCAAATCATCAAATATATCACAGACAAAAACATAGGCGAAATTCATTGTACTTATCAAATACGTGATTGGGTTTTTTCACGTCAAAGATATTGGGGTGAACCTTTTTGTCTTTTTTATGATGAAGAAAATAATATTTATCTTGAAAAAGATGAAGATTTACCTTTAAGATTACCTTTTATTGATAAATTGGAAATTTCAGGCGACGGCACTTCTCCTTTATCTAAAATATCTTCATGGTTGTATTTTGAAAAAAACGGAAAAAAATACAAAAGAGATTCCAATACTATGCCACAAATGGCGGGTAGTTCTTGGTATTATATTGGTTATATTTTAAAAAGATTAACTGACATAACTCCTTTAAATAGTCCTGAAGCAAAAAAATTATTAGAATATTTTTTGCCTGTAGATGTTTATATTGGAGGCAGTGAACATGCAGTAGGCCATCTTTTGTATGCTCGTTTTTGGCATAAGTTTTTATATGATTTAAATTTAGTTTCTTCTCCAGAACCTTTTATCAAATTAGTAAATCAAGGAATGATTTTAGGGGAAGATAATCTTAAAATGAGCAAATCTAAAGGGAATAGTGTCAACGCTTCTTTAATGTTGACAAAATACGGTGCAGATGTATTACGACTTTACATTATGTTTTTAGGTCCTTTAGAAGATACAAAAAAATGGTCAGAATCAAATATTAAAGGAATTCAACGTTTTCTTAATAAAGTTTACAATACCGCTATATCGTATGTTATCTCTGAACCTTATGATGTTTTAAATTCTTTGTTAAACGATACTATTCGAAAAGTTACTTTTGAATACGAAAATTTTAAATTTAATACAGCAATTAGTCATTTAATGATTTTTGTTAATCAAGTTATACAACATAAAAAAATCAACAAAACACAAATGAAAATTTTTTTACAATTGTTAAACCCAATAGCTCCACATATTACCGAAGAATTAAATCAAACTTTTTTAAAAAGTAACATAGAGTTGGCATATACATCTTGGCCTGTTGCTGAATGTACTGATTCCCTTATAGAATCTCAAAAAATTATTGTTCAAATTAATGGAAAGTTAAAAGGACTAATTGATGTTAGATTTAATTCTTCTCAAGAACAAATAGTGGAACAAGCTATGAAAATACCTAAAATTAATACATTATTAATGAAAAAAAAAATTATCAAAATTATTTATCTTCCTTGTAAATTATTAAATTTAGTTGTAGCATGAATCACCGTTCTTTAAAGTATTAATTTATTAGAAAGATATAAAGAAAGATATGATGAAGTTACATAAAAAAGGATTAATGGTTGTAATTTCTGGACCATCAGGTGTCGGAAAAGGACAAATTAAAAAAGCTTTGTTTAAAAGAAAAGGACATAATTTTGTTTATTCTGTATCTATGACTACACGTCCTCCTCGTCCAGAGGAACGTAATGGTGTTGATTATTTTTTTGTTGATGAATCTTATTTTAAACAAAAAATTAAAGAAAATTATTTTTTAGAATATAATTATTTTATTAATTATTATTATGGTACAACTTATCGTACGGTTACGGAACAACTTGAAAAAGGAAAGGAAATTTTCTTAGAAATCGATGTTCAAGGTTCCTTACAAGTGAAAAAACATAAAATTAGAAAAGATGGTGTTTTTATTTTCGTCGCTCCACCTTCTAAAGAATGTTTATATAAACGTTTGAAAAATCGTAACACTGAAAGTGAAGCAGTTATTCAAGAAAGAATGAAAAAAGCAGAAGAAGAATTATTATTAGCTCATAAATATGATTATATTGTGGTCAATGATGAAGTAGAAAACGCAGTGGATAAGATTCTTGCTATTGTAGTTGCTGAACATTCAAAAATTAAAAATAGTATTTCTTCTTATTTTTTAATTTCTGAAATATTTAAAAAAGAAAGTTAAGGTTTTATTAGCATAATGTTAAAAGAAAAAAAAGAAGGTTTAAATTATCCTTCTATTGATGAATTATTAAAACGTATTGATTCCAAATATAAATTAGCTTATTTATCTAGCAAAATTGCTCATGTTATTGAAGATGAAAAATTAGATGTTCAACAAGTATCTGGTCGAAAAATTTTAAGCAAAGCTTTATTCGAAATTATTAATGATAATTTTGAAATTGTTTTTTAAATAAATTTTTATTTTTTTGATTCTTTATAAAGGATTCGTTTAAAATTATGTGTTTACAACATATTCCTGTTTTAACAAAAGAAGTTGTTCATCATCTATCCATTAAACCTCAAGGTTGTTATGTAGATGCTACTTTAGGAGGCGGAGGGCATAGTGAGGAGATTTTAAAATATCTTTCTCAAGGTTTTTTATATGCTTTTGATCAAGATCCTTTTGTTATAAATTTGTGTACTGCTAAATTTCGTCATCATCAAAACATTTCATTAATTAATAATAATTTCGCTTTTTTACATGATGAATTATTAATCAAAAGAAAAATAAAAGGGATTGATGGTATATTATTTGATTTAGGACTATCTTCTTTTCAAATCGATGATCCACAAAGAGGTTTTAGTTATTTAAAAGATACAGCCTTAGATATGCGAATGAATCCTTCGCAAAAACTTACTGCTCAAGAAATTTTAAATACTTATGATTTTAAGAATTTAAAAAACATATTTTGGTTTTATGGTAATGAACCTAAAGCGCATGCGATTGCAAAAGCGATTATTAAAGCGCGACCTTTAAAAACTACTTTGGAATTAGTAGGTTTAATTGATCGTTTTTATTCGTTTTATGTACCACGTCGTAAAGGGCATAGTTCTAAAAGGATTTTTCAAGCTTTAAGAATAGAAGTTAATCAAGAATTAACATGTTTAGAAAAAGGGTTACAACAAAGCTTAAAATTGTTAAATAAAAATGGTACAATTGTAGTAATTAGTTTTAATTCTCTTGAAGATCGTTTAGTTAAAAATTTTTTTAAAAAA
>NZ_JPSQ01000011.1 GCF_001189415.1 Candidatus Phytoplasma phoenicium | reverse complement strand
CAAAATTCAATATCATTTTTTAATATCAAATGAAAATTACTAGGACCGTTCCAATTTTTCCAAAAAAAAGATTTTGGCCCTTGAAAACCATTTTTTTTATATTCTAAATAAGTTTGGTAATTTTGAAAATCTGCTGTATTACCTATAAAAGCAAAAACAACGTCGCTAGGATTAAATTTAATTTGTGCAATAGCATCCGGAAATTCTAATAAAATATTATATTTCTCTAATAATTTTAATTTATCTTTTTTGTTCGAAATTAATAATGTAGAATATATTTCATTATCAAACTCTTCTAAGATTTTATCTAAAATTCTATCTAATAAAAGGTCATTATTTTGTAACTTAGGAAAAATGAATTTTAATGTTTGTGCTGCTTTCGAAGTATTTTTGATTTCTTGATATGTTAAAGAGGCAGAAACAGCTTGATTAAATGCGTTAATTTTAACCATGTTATTTTTAAAATTCAAATAAAAACTAAAAAATAAAATCTTCATCACGAAGGCTTTCAGATTTCATTTTTTGATATCCGTTACCTTTCATAGAAAAATTATCCATTGTTTTTGTTTCAGTATTCAAACCATTAATGATTACAGGATTAACTTCTTCTTGTGGAAATTTTTGTTCAAAACCTAAATTTAATAAAGCTTTATTCGCGTTATAACGAACAAATATATTAACATCTTCCACTAAGTATACAGATTGATAAAGTTCTTTTGTCAATTTTTTTTGTTCATGATAAAGCTTATTTAATAAAGAATACATCCATTCTTTTAATTCTTGTTGTTTATGCAAATCAAAAGTATCATATAACTCTTTTGCCAATCTACCTATATAAGCGCCATGAATACTTTCATCACGAATAATCAGATTAATTATTTCTCCTGCTTGCATTAATATTCCTTGGCCATAAAAATATAAAGGATAATAAAAACCACTATAAAATAACCAAGTTTCAAGAAAAACAGAAGCAACCATACTTTTCCACTTTATTTCTCTAAAATGATTATTTTTTTGCAACATTTCATCGTTAGAATTCTTATAAAAAACAATATTTTTTTCTAAATTTTCATAAATTCCAATAATTTCTTTTAGAATATTTTGTAGATTATTTTGTTTTTCACCCCATTGAAATAGCTCTTTAATTTCTTTTTTATTTATAAAAGTCATAAAAATATTAGAATAACTTTTAGCGTGCACAGCATTTTCCATTGCACCCATAAAATTTAAAGTAGCTTTTTTTTGATGCTCTGAAGATAAACATGAACGTAATATTATTGGCATACCCACATCACCTTGATAAGTATCCAAAAAAGTTAATACTAAAAGATTTTTAGCATAAGCTTCTTTTTCTTTCGATGATAACTTTTGCCATACATGTAAATCACTTTGTAAACTAATATCTTCAGGACGCCAAAATTGACTCAAATTTTGTTCATAAAAAAACTGTGTATATTCATCTTCTAAATTATTCCAATTAGCACCATGGAATATTTTTTTAAACTGATGATTCATTTATAATATATACTC
>NZ_JPSQ01000010.1 GCF_001189415.1 Candidatus Phytoplasma phoenicium | reverse complement strand
CTTTATATAAAAAAAAAATTTTAGATATTATGGAAAAATGTCAAATTGATCACTCTCTTTATAATCGCTATCCCGCTCAATTATCAGGAG
Source organism: Candidatus Phytoplasma phoenicium (assembly GCF_001189415.1). Taxonomy (GTDB): domain Bacteria; phylum Bacillota_I; class Bacilli_A; order Acholeplasmatales; family Acholeplasmataceae; genus Phytoplasma; species Phytoplasma phoenicium. The sequence continues at coordinate 1,475 of NZ_JPSQ01000010.1, read as the reverse complement.
GACAAAGACAAAGAATTGCTATAGCTCGTACATTAATTATCAAACCTCAATTTATTGTTTGTGATGAAATTGTTTCATCATTAGATGTTTCTAATCAATCAAAAATCCTTGATCTTTTAAATAATTTAAAAAAAATTTATCAATTAACTTTGATTTTTATTACTCATGATTTAGGTGTTGCTGGTTACTTAAGTGATCGTATATGTGTAATGCATTTAGGCAATATAGTGGAAATTGCGCCTAAAGATAAAATTTTAAAAAATCCTTATCATCCTTACACCAAACAAATTTTGAATGCTATGCCTCATTTAAATATTCAAAAAAAAAAAGAACATCAAATTATTTATGAAACCGCTCGATTTAAGTTTTTATTTCAACAAAATCAACAAGATTTAAATTGGTTTGAAGTCGCACCTCAACATTTTATTAGATGTACATTAAAAAAATAAATTTCACAAGAGGGAGGATACCCCAATGAGTTTATTGAAAATTAAAAATTTACACACTTATTTTGAAACTCCTAAAGGTTTAATCAAAGCAGTTAAAGGGATTTCTTTTGAATTACAAAAAGGGAAAACTTTAGGTATTTTCGGGGAATCAGGAAGTGGAAAAAGTCAAACCGCTATTTCTATTTTAAAATTATTAAACTATAATCAAAAAATATATCAAGGAGAAATTATTTTTAATGAACAAGTAATTTCTCGATATACTCAAAAACAAATGGAAAAAATTCGTGGGAACGAAATAGCTATGATTTTTCAAGATGCTCTTTCTAGTCTTAATCCTGTTTTTAAAATAAAAAACCAAATGATGGAGATTTTACAGTTACATAAAAATATGAATGACTTAGAAGGGCACCAAAAAATTTTAGAAATTTTACAAAAAGTAAAAATCCATGATGCTAAAAGAGTTATGAATGCTTATCCACATCAATTATCAGGTGGTATGTGTCAAAGAGTTATGATTTCAATGGCATTAATATGTGAACCAAAACTTTTAATTGCTGATGAACCTACTACAGCTTTAGATGTTATTACACAAAAAGAAATTTTAAATTTAATTAATGAACTTCAAAAAGAATTCCAAACATCTGTTTTATTTATTACTCATGATTTAGGTGTTATATCTCAAATTGTCGATGATATTATTGTTATGTATGAAGGACAAATAGTGGAAAAAGGTCCTGTTCAGACAATTTTGACCCAACCAAAACATAATTATACAAAATCTTTATTAAATAATTTTTTAAAAACTAGTTTTTTGTAAATGATTTAACAAATATTTCTTTGAAGAACATATAAAATTCATTTATATAATATTTAAATAATCTAAAAAATTCCATAATATTATAAAAAATAAATAATTTAGAAAAGAGAATATATATGTATGTCTTTTATCAATTATATTCTTAAGAAAATATTTTATGTTTTTTTTATTTTAATGACTGTTATTTTCTTAAGTTTTTTTGTTGTTAA
>NZ_JPSQ01000001.1 GCF_001189415.1 Candidatus Phytoplasma phoenicium | reverse complement strand
TTTTTCTAGTTTTTTAATGTGTTTTATGATTTGATTAAGTTTATTTTTCATTGTTTATTTTCCTTTATTTTGATTAATAATAAGTTTCTATTTTATAAGGCAAAATATAACCAATTTCTTGGAAGGTTTGGGTATACATTTCAAAATGATAAACTAAGTTTTTTTGGTGCCACTTCGATTCTTTTTAATAGATAATTCAATGATTTTTTGAGATTCGTTGTTTTTTGATTCTAAATATAATTGATTGCAATCTTGATTATAGATATTTAAGGGTTTTTCTTGGTTTTCATTAAGTTTTAGTTGAAATTCTGACATGATTAAAACAAGATCGCTGTTAGTTTCAATTCCACCTGACCCTTTTAAAGCGGTGATTTCAGGTGATTTTTTTTGGTAATTATGATAAGTATCTCTAGAAAATTGTGAGAGAATTATAATAACAATATTTAATTCCATAGCTAATTGTTTGAGTTTCGTCATGATTTCGTCAATGGCTAAACGGTCATTTTCTAAGTGATTACTAGCTTTAGTAATTTGGAGATGGTCGATGACGATAATTTCAACTTTTTGTTCCAAAGAGAAACGATAAACTAAATCAATGATATAATCAATTTGTTTACCTTGATCATAACTAAATGATAAGTTAAGCTGGGAAAAGAATTGTTTAGAGTCATTCATCCTTTCCATGTAGGTATGTTGAGTGATGTTTGAGTCTTCCCAATTTTTATCTAAAATAACATCTACAGGAATTTGAGTTTGGTGGGCTAATAAACGACTTAAATTTTCTTCTAAGGTCATTTCATAAGAAAAAACTAAGAGATGAGGATGATGGTGAGTTTCTTGATACTTAGTTTTAGAGATATCTAAAAGAAGATTGTAGACAAAAGTGGTTTTTCCTAAACCAGTATAGCCTCCAATGGTGATGATTTGACCCTTTTTAAAGCCTTTCGTGGCCTGATTTAATCCTTTAAAAGTTTCTGATAGTCGATAATATTCTTCTTGGATTTTTTGTTTAGCTTGTTGATCGGACTTGAAAAATTCAGGATGACAAGAAACCATTTGATTTAAAGTTAACAAAGTATTATCGGAGGGATGTGGTATAAAGGTCATAAATTTTCTTAATTTATCAAAGATTTCTTGGTAGTATAGATGTTTATGATAAGGATCTTTGTTTTCAAAAGAAGGACTAATGATTTTTAAGAGTTGTTGGAATAGTTTTTCTTGGGTATAAGTATGTTTTAAATTGTCCAAAAAATAAAAATTATTTTGGTTATCAAAATCATCATTTAAAAAATTTAAAGAATCTAAAGTAAAATTATCTTGTGGAAAATTAGTTTGTAAATATATTAATAACTTTTTGATAATAATTGGTTTTGTAGTGGATTTGTACCAAGGATGTTTTGCTTGTTTTTCTAAAAATAAATATTTTAAGGTTGTAAAAATTTTTGTATTTTTGGGATCTAGGAGGGTTTTAGGGTTAATTATTTGGCAATAAAAGTTTAATTTTTCCTGTTGACCTTGTTCAATATATTTGATTAGTTGTTGTAACGCTTGTTGTTCGTTCGTTAAAAGTTTCATGATTTTAACTCCTTTATTGTTTTTTTAATCATGTTAATATCACCAAAAGGGATAAATTGGTAAATTAATAAAGTTTTTAAAAAAATGTTTGCTTGAGGTGAAAAACAATCAATGACTTGGTTAATCCCTGAAACTTTTCCTTGATGGATTTTATGATTTAATCTTTGAGTTTCCATAGTGTTATTAGTTAATAAATAAAATTCAAAACGGGTATCGAGTTTTTTTAGTTGTTGGGCTTCTACCATGACTTGTTTATATCGATCGCGAAGGCATGTTTTAAAATTAAAAGCGATGATTCTTTTCGTTTTGGTAAATAACACTAAATCAAATTTAATGTCGGGGATGAAAAATAAATAAGCTTGAGGATATAAATGAATGATTCATTGATTTTGAAAATAGAATAAAATAAGATATTCATTAATTTTACCACGGATCACTTTTTGACTTTGAGATTGATAGTTTTGATCAATTAAATATTGATTTAATAAATGGTGATGATGACACATATATTCATGAAAATTAAGGGAAAATGATGATTTATGAAAAAGTTTTTTTAAAATATTAACACATTGAGTGTTAGTGTTGAATTGTTTAATGTAGTAAAAATCTTCGTGAGTTAACATATTTACTTCCTTTCGCAAGAAAAAAAGACCTTGTTTTAAGGTCTTTTCTTTTTAATTTTTTTCGTTTTCCAAGTAACAGTTCCATCAGATTTAATCGTCTTAATTTTTCCATTATGATAATAAAAATAAAGATTACCGTTTTGACATTTTTTCTTGATAATTATTGACATTTAATTTCTCCTAAATATTTCATAATTTTTTGAAGATTAGAAAAAATGGGATCACTTCCATTTAAGATTAATTGTTTAATGTCACTAGTATAATGAGTGAGATAATGATCGTATCCTTGACGAACGGTTTGAAAATAAGTTAATGATTGTCTTTCAATGAGATCTCTTTGATGGTTTTTTTGTTTTTTCTTTCTCGTTCTTCCGATGAGAGGGTCAATATCTAAATAAATTAATAAATCGGGTTTTTTTAAAATAGTTTCATGATTTAGCTTAAAGATCTTTTTTAAAGGCAAAAATTGTTCCTTTTTTTTAGAAAAAGGAAATAATTGATAAGCATAAGTAGATGGTAACCAACGATCGAAGATGATTAATTGGTGATTTTTTAATTGGGAAAAAATTAATTCCGCTTTGATTTGAGTCATATTGGCGAGACTTAAATAAAAACGAGTGAGATAATCTACTGATTTAAAATTTAAAAATAAATTTCTAATTTCCCTCCCAATGGGGCTACTGCCTAAGCCTTGAAAAAGTTGATGAGGGATTTTTAATTGGGGTTGAAGGGCGTGAATAAGAGAAGTTTTTCCACTTCCATCAAGTCCTTCAAAAACGATTAATTTCATTATTGTTTTTCCTTTGATTTTTATATTTGGGCATAAAAAAAGACCTTCAATTTGAAGGTCTACAAAAGTAAAATTATTTGATTTTACTTAATTGTTTTAAATAAGTGGTTTTGGCTAATTCTTCTTTGGCTTTGGTGAAAAGGGTTAAGTATTTTTGACTAGCTTGTATCATTTTCGTGATAAAGGTTTGATCTTGATAAATTTGCACTACATGATAAATAGTGTCGTTAAAATAGATTAAAAAATAAGCGAAGTTCGCTTGGGCACAATAGAGTTGACATTGAACTTGAGCCCAGTAATATTGAGGGATATTTTTTACTTGAGGATTAGTTAAAAAACCAGTCCAAGTAGATGAGATTTCTTGATTTTCATTAACAAAAGGACATTTAATTTCTAAAATGGTTTGATATTGTTCGTTATAACCATCTAAAGAAGCGGAAAAAAGGTTCACTTGATCATCAGTGAAAATGGCGTCTTCAAAAGTTAAATTAGTTTTTTGAATGAAAAATTGGCGAGCGATGGGTTCCATTTTTTGAACATGAAGGGTGCATTGATTAGCGGTAAAAGTAGTTCCAAAGAGTTTATCATGAACTAACTGTTCCATGGAACGAAAGGGATCTAAACCCGTAATGGAAGCAATTTCAGAAGCGTTAATATATTGTTTACGGTGTTGGTACCATAATTTGGTGCATTGCTTTAAGTTTTTAATTCTCATAATGATTATTCTTTCTTAAATATTTTTTTAATAAAAAGCAAAAAATATTTTCCTAAATAATAAAAGAAACGAAAAAAGTGATAAAAACATTTTAAAAAAAATCAAGGAGATATAAAAGATGGGGAAGAAATAATAAAATAATTATTAATAAACCTAAATTTAACCATTGATTTTGATAATTAAAAAAATAACAACTTATCTTATGAAGATTATAATTTAACTTAGTTAACCAATGATTAATTAAATTCCACATGATGATTTAGTTGCTCCGTGGTTAAATATTGATAAAATCGAATCATTATGCCTTGTTTTAATTGGTGAATACTTAGTTTGAGGGTGAAAAGGTAGAATTTAATGAAATAATAAACAATTATAATCGGAATAAAGGAAATGAAAATAATGAAGAAAAAGATGAAATTATCAGGTAAAAAGGAAAAAATTTTTTTTATATTAAACATAAGGAATTCCTTTCAATAAATTAAAAAAACTCGCTTAAATTTAGCGAGTTTTGTTCGAATTAAAGATTAATCTAATTCTTTTGGTTTTTGAGGAGGACGGTTTCTACTTAAAAATTCATTATATATTCTGTCACATGTTTTTCCATCAATATACCAATCATCAAAAAAGATACCTTTTACATATTCATAATAATGACTACCTCCGTTTTCATCATAAAGCCAGCGGGAAGAACGACCGAATTTATTACGAATTTCATTAACTGTATAATAACATGAGTATTTGATTTCACAATTACTTAACCAATTTTTACAAATATTTACATATTCTTTAACCAAGTTATTTTTAAAAAGCTGATCATTACAAAGAAGAATATAATCTGTATGATCAGTTTCGAAACAATGGGAAATGATTTTAAATTTAAAAGGAATTTCAAATTTTTGGGTAATGACGGAATTAATATTTATTACAATAGTAAATAAATCTTTTACAAAATGTTCTTCGTATTCGCCCTCTGCAATTAAAGTGGGGGAACTAAATAAATTATTTTCACGTTTCCAATCACGAATGGCAAGATAAGGTTCAGAAGAACTTGGTAATTCAATAAGTTTTTCTCTTTTTTGAACGTTAAAACTAAAGAGATAAATTTTTTTAGCGCCATTAGAAAGTTTTAATAAATCTTCAATGGTGTAAAGAGGGAATTGAATAAAGTTTGTTGCTATTGATTGTTGAAGTTGTTGGAATTCCTGTTTTTTGTTTGTTAAGAATTGAAGACTATTTTCATTAATTATTTGAGGTGGGGGAGTAAGACTAAGAGATTGATCCTTCGATTCTATATAACACCTATAAATATCATATCCTGCTAAAGCTTCTTTTGACTCTAATAAATCACCAGTGTTGGTTGTTTTAACTATCCGATTGTTAAAAAAATTAAATCTTATATAGTAAACATCTTGTCCGTTTATTTGGGTTTTTTCAGAAGAAAAAATTATGTTTTTATTTTCGTCGTGCCATGGTTTAAGGTTTTTGTGTTCTCTTATCTGTTCTACCGAAAAATCATCATCTGGTAATGCTTTATATTTTAATCTAATTTCTACACTCACTTTAAAAGGGACAGGTGAATAGTATGTTTGATGATCTTCTATTGTTTCTGGTACGTAGGTGTCTACACCATAATATTTAGCGTTTATTAAATAACATTTTTTAATTTCACATTGAGCTAACCATTCATCATAAGGTTTATTAATGGTATTAATTTCTTGTTCTAAAGAGGCTTTTTGGTGGAGTTCTTGTTTTCGTTCTAATTCGTTTTTTGGTCTTTGCATCACACGGTTTTCGGGAAGAATACGCACACCATCATCAAAATAAATGGCGTCAATGGGAATATCATGAAAAGTATTTTGTGGTAAAGGTAAAACCAAACCAGTAGAAGATGTTGCATTATAACAACCTAATTTAATCAATTTGGGTTCTTGGATGAGATTATTTTCAATTAAATAATTATTGATTAATTCTTCTTTGTTTTGATCAGAGAAAATATTACTGACTATTAATTCTATTTCAGGTTGGTTTTCTTTAGTTTTTTCTTGAACTTCCCAAAAGACAAAAGCTTCTTCGATGGCGATGTCATATTTTAAAAGGTCTTCTAAGGTGTATTTATTATTTTCAGAAGGATATTTTTCATCAAAAGGATTGATTCTAAGTTTGAAATAAACACCTAAGAGGCTTTTTGGTGGGTTTTTGAGTTTGGAATTGAAAAAAGTACAGTTATAAGGGATATAAGAAGGTTCTTGAAGATGAGAGCTAGTAGTTTCGATAACAAAATATTTTAAGATTTCTGGAATACTTTCTTTGGTAAAAACTTGAATATCGTGACGAATACATTGAGGTTGCGTTGCTAACCATTCTTGTTGGAGCGTTTGGTAGTTGGATAATTTAATGGGTAATTTAGTTTGCTTGTAAAAAAAAGAGTGAGCAAAGAGAGAAGGAGAAAATAAATGAAAAAAAATAATGAAGAAAAAAATAATAATAATTTTAAATAAAGGGAATTTTGGTTAATTTGGACATTGTTGGTTACCTCTTTTTTTATTAGGATTTGTTTTAGGATATTTTTTTTAACTTTTTAATATTCAGTTTTTTTTGATTAGTTTGCCAGTATTTTTATCGTATTCCTCGAAGAATAGTCGAAAGCCCCCCTCGTCGGGATAATGATAAGTTGTTTTTTTGATTAGTTTGCCAGTATTTTTATCGTATTCCTCGATGTAGTGGATACTCCCCCCATAATGACGAATTGTTTTTTTGATTAGTTTGCCAGTGTTTCTATCGTAATCCTCTTCGCAGTCGGGTACTTGTGGATCTTCAAAATCCAACTGATAAGTTGTTTTTTTGATTAGTTTGCCAGTATCTTTATCCCATTCTTCTGAAAAAACATCAGATTTTTGTTTAAATATTTTACTTGGTTGTTTTTTATTTTCTGGTGTTTTTGTACTAGGTGTTTGATTTTCTGGTGTTGTTGTACTAGGTGTCTGATTTGTAATACGTTTATTTAAATTGTTAATGATTATATAAATTACGAATATTGTTAAAATAAAAAGTATTATTTTTAAATAAGGAATTTCTTTTTTCAATATTTTTATTTTGTTTTTCCTTTGCTTTTAAATTTGGTTTTAATGGCCTTGCCATTAGGGTAAAAAGGACCTTCAAAGGTTTTGAAAATTAAAAAAACTTTTAAATTAATAAAATTGTGTTATGTTAAATAAGCACCTTTTTGGAAAGTTGTTAAACTTTAATTGAAAGGAATTGATATAATGTTCTTTTTATTTAAATAAAAATAATGGTAGACAAATACCATTATTATAATTATTTCTTGTTTCTTATTGGATTGTGTTGAAGTTGTTGTTTTTTTATTAAAGTTGGTTGTTTTTGAGTTTCTTTTTGAGATTCTAAATTTTCTATTTGTTGTTGTTTTTTTTCTAAAAATTCATTTATCGATGTTTTTAAATTAGTGAGATTTGATTCTAATTCTTTGATTTGTTTTTTAATTTGATTTTGGGTTTGATAAAATAAAAAAGTTTTAACAATAATAATGTTAGATAAAGTTATTATTGAAATATAAAACAGATAAAGGAGATATTTAGATATTTTTTTATTAATCCATTTTGATAACCTATTTTCATTATTATTATTTTTTCATAT